>NZ_KV820458.1:219115-219450 GCF_001815405.1 Peptoniphilus sp. HMSC075B08
GTCAGTTGCTCTACCAATTGAGCTACACCAGCTTAATTAGTTTTTTAATTAATAAACTCTCTAATTTTATTAGTTCTTATTGTTTTTTTACAACCAATCAACCTTCGCTTTCGCTCGGTTTCTTGGGAAGCTCAATGGCAAAACCTTTAGCAAATCAAAGATTTGGTCGGTTTTGCATAAGTTCGAGTGAACAAAATCAAAGATTTTGACACTCACTTAACCTACACCAGCATCTCACTTATTAATGATAACATATTTGAAGTAAATTTGCTACATAAATTTAATTGGCGACCTGGATCGGGCTCGAACCGACGACCTCCAGCGTGACAGGCTGG
>NZ_KV820458.1:219550-220198 GCF_001815405.1 Peptoniphilus sp. HMSC075B08
GTCAGTTGCTCTACCAATTGAGCTACACCAGCATCTCACTTATTAAAAATAACTTGAAATTTTAATTGGCGACCTGGATCGGGTTCGAACCGACGACCTCCAGCGTGACAGGCTGGCATTCTAACCAACTGAACTACCAGGCCCAATTTTGGTGGACACAATAGGGCTCGAACCTATGACCCCCTGCTTGTAAGGCAGATGCTCTCCCAACTGAGCTATGCGTCCATCTGGTGACCCTGCCGGGAATCGAACCCGGGATACCACCGTGAAAGGGTGGTGTCTTAACCGCTTGACCACAGGGCCTTATTTAAATTTGGTAGCGGGAGAAGGATTTGAACCTCCGACCTTCGGGTTATGAGCCCGACGAGCTACCATGCTGCTCCATCCCGCGTCATTTGTACCCGGCTACTATTTCTTTTGGTGCCGAGAATCGGAATCGAACCGATACGGTGTTTAACCACCGCAGGATTTTAAGTCCTGTGCGTCTGCCAGTTCCGCCACCCCGGCTTGTTTTTTAAATGGCTCTCAGGGTGGGACTCGAACCCACAGCCTACCGGTTAACAGCCGGTTGCTCCACCATTGAGCTACCTAAGACTATTGGGGACTTTTGTCCCTTACTGGCGATAACTTACTCTCCCAGGTCGTTGC
>NZ_KV820459.1:0-24249 GCF_001815405.1 Peptoniphilus sp. HMSC075B08
GACCTTTGCATGGTATCAACAGCATCCCTTGCAAACCTAGGTGGATCAGCATCAGCTCCAATAGTAGCCAGTGCTTATGACGCATCTTATGCAGGTATAGGAGTATTAATGGGAGTATTAGGAGCAGCAGTTGGTAACTTCTTTGGTATAGGAATGGGACAAATCCTCAAGCTAATGAGCTAGGACTTATAGAAAAGGAAGCATTCATATGATAAACTATAGGAGATTAGAGAATACAATAGAAAATATAGTTGAAGAAAGTTCTGCCAATATTTCTGTTTCCTTTTACGACCTAGACCAGGGAGAAGGATTTTCCATAAATGGAGATAAAAGAGTTCCATCAGCAAGCATGATAAAGCTGCTAATTTTATTAAAGGCCTTAGATGAATGTGACAAGGGAAAAATTAATCTCGAAGACACTATAAACCTTGATGACCATGATAAAGTTGATGGATCGGGAATCTTAAAAGAACTTTCCAATAACCACAAATTTTCTATAAGAGAGCTCTTGACTCTTATGATAATTGTAAGTGACAACACAGCCACAAATATTTTAATAGACCTGCTTGGAATGGAAGAAATAAATAAAATTGGTAATGACCTTGGACTTGAGAAGACATCTCTAGAGAGGAAGATGATGGATTCTAACGCAAGAGAAAAGGGCCTGGACAACTTTACTTCTTCTAATGAAATTTTAAAACTTTTAAAAATGATTTATGATAAAGATTTTGTAAGTGAAGACTTTTCTGACCTTGCCCTCGACATTCTCTTGAGACAGAAGGAAAGACAAAGGCTTCAAAGATATCTTCCAGAAGACTTAAAAATTGCAAGCAAAAGTGGCGACTTGGACAATTTAGAAAACGACGGTGGAATATTTTTCACAGAAAATAAAAATTACATCCTTGTTGTTTTAGTAAACCAAGCTAAGTCCAATGTCCTTGCCAAGGAAATCATAGGCGAGATTTCTCTAAAAATTTATAAGGAAATTGGAGAATAAGATGAAAAATACTTTATATCTCACAGGAGAAGCTAGGACAAGTTCAGACAATGCCATTACAAAAATTTATGGAGTTTTTTACTTGGCCTTTGAAGTGGATAAAGATGGAAATATTATTGATTCAGACAACAATGCAACCCTTGAACTAACTCGTAAGTTTATAAAGGATATTTTTGCTGACAAGAACATCAAAGATCAAGAAATAATCACAGATGAAATCCAAAGACGATACAATGCTTCTTCCACTAAGGCAATAATTTCTGCCTACAAGGATGCCTTGCAGAGATATAAAAATTTAAAATAAGATATAACTGCCCTTTCATCGGAGAGGGTAGTTTTTTTATGTAGATTCAAATGGGTTTTATAAAAAATTTACAAATAAAAAACCTATAATTATAAATCAATATTAAATTTGGAAGAATTAATTATGAGTTAAAGAATAAAAAAATTCTAAAAGTCCATAAAAAAAGAGGGCCAAGCCCTCTCTTAAAAATCTTACATATCTTTTTCTATTAACTTACCTGTTTCATAGTCATAAGTGTAAGTGATGTCCTTGTTTCCATTTACAACTTCAACGCTTACTTCATATTTTCCGTTATCGAATTCAACTTCGTATTCACCAGCTTCATAGCCTTGGCCTGCGTCCTTTAAAGCTTCTTGCATATATTTGTCAACTGCTTCGATCATTTCTAATTGTAGGTCAGCTGTCTTAGCTGATGTGTTTTCTGCTTCAAACTCGTCCTTTACAATGTCGCCAGTCACTGCGTCAACTGTAACTTCATATTCGTTTTCAGCATCATAACCATTAACCTTGTAGTAAGCTTTTCCATTTTCAATATCAAGTTGGAAGGATTCAATCTTAGCATCTGCATGAAGTTTTTTGAATCCGTCAAAAGCTATTCCTGGATCTAGGTTTGCAACAGCTCCCTTATTTACAGCTGTTTCTTCTTTTGTTTGGGCATCAGCCTTATTGTTAGTGGCATTTTTGTTAGTATTTGTTTTATTTGCATTAGCACTTTCTTCTAACTTAGCATTTTTAGAATTAGAATTTGCTGGATCCATTGCTTGGTTTTTTGGTCCACAAGCAGTAAGTGTTAGTGCAAGTCCTAGTCCAAGTGTTGTCATTAAAATTTTCTTATTCATTATAAATTTTCCTCCAATTTAAAGTTCTTTTAATTTTGCCTATACTTATGTTACCCGAAAATGAGAGTGATAAACATTTGTCAAATTATAAATATTCAAAAATTTAATATATGAAACTACTGAGTTTATGGTATAATGAAAAAAAGAAAAATCCCAGACTGAGGAAAACATTTTAGTAAATAGGAGGTGAGATTTTTGGACACGAAATCTAATAAGAAGTCTCTTAGCAATATGGTCTATAGAGATTTAAAAGATAAAATCTTAAAAAATAAATTACTGCCAGGAGACAAACTTATTGAGATGGAAATCGCTTCTAAACTCGATGTATCTAGAACACCAGTTAGAGAGGCCCTAAAAAAACTTGAAAAGGAAGGACTTGTTACAAGTTTTCCAAGAAAATCTTATATTGTTTCAAAAATTTCTGTCAAAGAAGCCAAAAATCTTTATATAGTTAGAAAGTCGCTGGAGCCTCTTTGTGTTGAACTCTTGGCAGAAAAGGGCTTAACAGAAAAGACAAAATATTTCGAAAAGGTCAACGAAGATCTTAGGCTTGCCATTGAAAATGATGAGGAAGAACTTGCCCAAAACTTAATCATTGAATGGAACATGGCTCTTGTTAAGTCATTAAATAATGAAATATTAATTGAAGTTATGACAATGGTCAACAAAAGGCTTTATAGGTTTGGTAATTTTATTTTTAGAAATAAAGAAAATTATCAAAGACACTATGAAAATTTGCAAAAAATTTATAATTTAATCGAAGAGAAAAAACCTGAGGAAGCTAGAGAAGCAAGTGAAAGAACCATTGAAGCTATCTATGAAATGTTTGAAGAGCAAGCAGACTATAGAATGTTTAGAAAATAAAATAAAAAAAACACTTGACAGGAGTGTTTTTTTTATTTATAATTATTTTTGTTGTACTGATGGTACAGACAAGTTAATAAGTTTTTGCACCTTTAGCTCAGTTGGTAGAGCAACTGACTCTTAATCAGTGGGCCTACGGTTCGAGTCCGTAAAGGTGCACCATTCAAAAGCCTGTGAATGCAATGTTCGCAGGCTTTTTGCTTTATATTTTAAATTTGAAAAAAGAAAGTTCATAAAATCTAAAGGATAAAAGGAGTAAAGATGATAAGTTAGAGGATAATGGAACAATGCCTTGGCAAGAAAATAAAAATTACTTACAATGATCAATCTTCGGAAGAAACTTTTTGTGAACAATTTATTAAAATTTAAAACAAAATAAATTAATCTAAAATTGCGTTATACCTAACTTGATAGAGGATGGTATATTTTATATAATTATTCACATGGTCTAAAACAGAAAACTATAATAAGGGAAGAAATTTAGATTCTTCTTTTTGTTTTTCTTATTTTATAGTATTATATAAAAGAGTTGGTGATTGAATGGGAAATAATGTGATTGGCTTTTATGACAGCGGAGTAGGTGGTCTTTCTGTTTTAAAAGTCGCTTTAAATAAAATAAAAAATAAAAACTTCGTCTTCTTTGGGGACACACTTAGGATGCCCTACGGTGCCAGGACTGACGAAGAGATAAAAAATTATACAATGGAGGTTATGGGTTTTTTCAAGGACCTTGATGTTGACCTTTCTATAATTGCTTGCAACACTGCAACGAGCCATGGTCTCAAGGAGTCCAATGAAAAATATAAGTATCCAATTATTGGGGTTGTTGAACCAGGTAGTGAGAACACTCTTGAGAGGACTAAGACCAAGAAGGTTGCCCTTGTTGCAACAAAGTCTTGTGTGGAGAGTGGAGTTTATGACAAGGTCTTAAAGTCTATGGACCCATCTATTGAACTTAAGTCAGTTTACTGTCCTGACCTAACTCTTGCCATTGAGAGAGGCGAGTTTGAAGAAGAATACATGGACGGGATTGTTAAAAAGTACTTAGACTACTTTGGCGACTACGACTTCGACACAATGATTCTCGGCTGCACCCACTATCCTCTAGTGGAAGATTCCTTTAAGAGGGTCTTAAAAAAACAAGGGAAAAAAGTTTTAATGGTTGACCCAGCCTACAAGACTGTCCTCGATGCCATGAACATTTTAAAAATAGAAAAGGACCATGAGGAAATCCCAAATAGGTCCATTGACTTTTATATAACTGGTGATATTGATATGTTCCGTTCTACTATGGAAAAGATCGTAGACCTCTCTGGTTTTGAGGTAAATTTCCACCAAGTAGACATTAAAGATTTAGAAAAATATAGGTAAGAAAAAAGGCTTCATAAATCATGAAGCCTTATTTTTGTTTAGGTCGTAAATAATTTTAAGTCCGTAGATGCCCAAGTCGTCGTCTCTTATTAAGTCGTACTTACATAGCTTTAAGAGATGGCCATAAGGCCCAGTGATTAAAATATTTGTATTTTCTTTTGTTAGTGAATAAGATTCTACTATTTCATCAATTATCCCAAGGACAGCCTTCTTGTAGCCGTAGTAAAGGCCTCTTTGGATTGCTTTTTCTGTATTTTTACCAATTACATCATCAGGCCTTTTTAATTCAACATGAGGGAGCTTTGCACTACCTCTCACAAGTGAATCTTGAAGCAAGTTGATTCCTGGCAGGATTAGTCCTCCCAGGAATTCTTTTTTTGCATTGATATAGTCAACTGTTGTAATTGATGATGCAGAAACTATTATTATATTGCCTGTGTAGATTCTTGTGGCAGCAACGGCCTTTATGATCCTGTCTGATCCAACTTCTCTTGGACTTTCACATTTTATGTTTAAACCAGTCTTGACTCCAGCAGAGATAAAAATTGGCTTCTTGCCAATGAGTTCTCTTGAGATTATTTCATAAGAAGAAGAGAGTTCTGGCACCACGTTTGAAATAATTATTTCATTGATGTCAGAGAGTTCTATATTTTTATCCATTAGTATGAGTTTAATCGTGAGTTTAATTTCAACCACAGACCTATTTTTGTCAGTTGTAATTGAAAACTTATCGATTAAGTCATCTTGACTGAAGACAGCGAAGTCCGTTGTCCTATTGTCTATATCAATTGCAAGTAACATATTAACCCCTTCTTGATTTCAAAGCTTTTATAACTGCTGTAGTAATTATAACAGATAGGATAGCTTCAGGTATTCCAGATGTAACTGACACACCAAGGATTGCTGATTTTGCATTTTCTAGTGGAATGTCTAGAGCCTCAACATATCTCTTGGCATAAATTAGATAAATTCCACCAAGTACTAAGACTGTGTTAGTCATTGATCCCACAAAGGCACCAATGGCAATAGGGAAGTCCTTCTCATTTGATTTGAAAGAGTAAACTAAAAATCCAAGGCAAAGAGCAAGTAGGATTACTACAAAAGTAATATTTAGTGTTGAGCCACCAGTCTTAATATTTTTGATAAGTAAGTAAACCAAGAAAATTGAAATTAGTCCCCAAAGTCCCTTAGTTAAGTTTCTCAAGTTCTTGTCTTCCATCTTCTTCATTGCAGCATAAGAGTAATAAGAAGTTATACCAATTAAAACTCTTGGCACAACAGAAATTAGTGGATTATAAAAGACAAAAGCGACGGGACTTGCATTTCTTAAGATTGCATTTAAGAGTGATGACACTCCAAAAATTAGTCCAACCATGGCTCCCACCACAGGTCCCTCTGCTATGGCTCCAATAATTACTGGTATGTGCATAGTAGTTGCGTTGATAACTCCCAGTGGAATAAGTCCAAGGGGAGTTAGACTAAGGACAACTGTGATGGCACCAAGCATGGCAGCTATCACTAGCCTTCTGTTACGTTCAGTGTTTCGATTCATTTTTACCTCCGATAGGGTTCACAAAGATACCCTTCATTGCATCATTTGATGCTATTATAACTTACAAGCCCGCCTGAATCCTCGGCTGAATAAATTGCATTGGCAATAGACCTTGAGATAGTCTTTGCAGCAAGAATTCCAACTAAATTAATATCTGCTTCAACTTCGCCAGATGCAAGTGTAAAAATTGTATCTCCATCGTTCATGGTATGCACAGGATTAATTGATCTTCCATAACCATCATGAGCCATTTGTGAGATCTTATTACAGTTTGCCTTAGTGAGCTTTGCATTAGTTGCAACAATAGAAATTGTTGTGTTGGCTGGGCTAAATTGATTATAATCGTTTAAACTCTTTTCGTAAAGAGTACAAGTGTCTAAAAACTTTTTATTTTCCCTATCATAAACTCCAGCAATTCTTTTTCCCTTTTCATAATCAAAAATATCTCCCATGGCATTAAGAGCAACAATAGAAGAGACAACTAGGTCGCCAACCCTTACAGAGGACTGGCCTATGCCTGACTTCATGGCAAAGTCATTTCCCAAGATTTTGCCTACGCTGGCGCCACAGCCTGCCCCAAAGTTTCCCTGAGCTTCATCCTTTTCCTTGGCAGACTTCGCAGCCTCATAGCCCATCTTAAAATCTGGTCTGACTTTTGAATCGCCTACTGCAAGATCAAATAGGACTGCGCCAGGAACTATGGGAACTATTCCAACTCCCACGTCGAAGCCTGCGCCCTTTTCTTCCAAAAACTTCATGATGCCGCCGCCAACATCAAGACCGTAGGCAGACCCGCCAGTTAAGAAAACCCCGTGGACCTTTTGGACCAAGTTTTCTGCACGCAAGAGGTCAGTTTCACGAGTGCCAGGTCCTGCCCCACGAACGTCAACTCCTGCAGTAAAACCATCTGGGCAAAGAATAACACTTGTCCCAGTTAGGGCATCAAAATCTTCTGTGTGACCAAGTTTAATTCCATCAACATCTGTCAAAAAACCTTCGTACATATTTCCTCCTCCTTTAAATTATAAGAATTATATAATATTTTAACACAGAAATTAACTTGTAATAATTAATGGTAAATTCTGAGTTATTTTATTTCGAAAATGGTTATGATTTAATTTAATTTGAACACTATAATTTAGTATGATATACTAAAACCAAGATAAAGTATTTTTTATTATATTTTACTTGGAATATTTCATAAGGAGGTACTTATGAAAAAGAAATATTTCATTATAAATGGAAATAGAAATGGAAATAGAATATGGACTGAAACAAGTGGAGGATTCTAGATTGTTTATGTCTATGTTTAGTATCCCGTTTATTCTACTATTATTAAAAATAATAGTTATTGTATTATTAATAATATTTTTAATAAAGAAGATTAATGAATAATAATATTCTAAGTAGATTTTATAATATGAAAAATATAAAAAAGTGCTGGTTTTTGCCAGCACTTTTTTTAGAATACGTAATCTATTTTTTTCTCTTTTCATTTACAGACGTAACCTTGTCTTCAAAGGAATAGTCCTTGTCACGTCTGTCGTCAATTTTTACAACAGTGTAGACCCTGTCTGCGCCTGCATCAAAAACTGACTCTTGCATCCTTCTTATTACATCGTATAAAACTTTTAAATCGTCATGGGCAATTGTTGTTCCCATTGGATTTAGTTCATATCTTAGTCCATCAACTTCTCCAATAGAGTCAAGAGCACCTGCAATGTACTTGCTCACAGATGTTGTCTTTGTTCCTATAGGTATAAGTGTTAATTCTGCTACTGCCATTTCTTCCTCCTATTAACTAATCCTTGGCAGATTCCAATTCTTTTTCACTGCCAAGAGCCTAAATATTAAAACTGTAAAAAAACAAATTATCATGGAAACCTGGTCGCCTAAAAAATTTCTCGTGAGAAGAAAAACTATAGAGCCCAAGATGCAGGCGCCGGCATAAATTTGTTCCTTGAAGATAAAGGGGATAGTGCCTGCCAAGACGTCACGAATCATTCCACCGCCAACTCCCGTTATGGAACCAACAAATATGAGAAGAAATTTCTTATCAAGTCCCAGGGAAAGAGCAGTTGTCATTCCGGTGATAGTAAAAGATGCAAGACCAATTGTGTCGCTAAGGATCATGAACTCATTCATAAAAATTAGGACCTGCCTTGATGTGAAGTTTTTTCTAAAATAGAAAAACATAAAGACTAAAACTGAAAAGACAGTGGATATAATAGCGTTAGTTGAATTTTGAAACATATTTGGTGGATTGATGCCAAGTACCAAGTCACGAACAAAGCCTCCCCCAAGAGCCGTGACAAGACCAAGAACTATGACGCCAAGTATGTCCATCTTTTTCTTGCAACCAAGTATGGCACCGGAAATTGCAAAGGCAATTGTCCCGATGATGTCAAAAAATACATTGAACTCTAAATAATTTCCAATCATAAAGTCATTATACCAAAGTTTAAATTTGTGGAAGTGGTAAATTGCAATAAATTAGAAAAAAATTTTTAAAACTTTGTTATAATATTAATAGTATTGGAGGAATTATGAGCTTACTTATAAAGAATATTTCTTACTTAGATATTGAAAATGAAAAAATTGTCGAAAAGGCAGATATTTTTATAGAAGAAAATAAAATAAAAAAAATTGGAAAAGATTTAAAGCTTGATGCAGATGAGGTCTTTGATGGAGAGAACAAACTCTTAACTCCAGGCTTTGTAAATGCCCACACCCATCTTGGCATGTCTTATTTTAGAAATTATGCCGATGACTTGGCACTTATGGACTGGCTTGAAAATGAAATCTGGCCCATAGAAGCAAAGCTAAACCCAGAAGACATCTATTGGTCTTCTAAGCTTTCTATTATTGAAAATATAAAGTCGGGCGTCACATCTTTTTGCGATATGTATTACGAAATGGATAAGGTTGGGGATGCTGCCATTGAAGCTGGAATTCGTGGAGTCCTAACTCGTGGCATGACAGATGTTGACGGTGAAGGGGAAGCAAAGCTTAAAGAATTTGACGACCTTTACAAGGATTACCATGAAAAAGCTAATGGAAGAATTAGGGTTGTCCCTGCACCTCACGCAATTTACACTTGTTCAACAGAATTCTTAAAGGAAATTTCAAAAAGGGCAAGGGAAAGATATGACAAGATAATTCACATCCATCTTTCTGAAACTCTTACAGAAATTGAAAATTCAAAAAAAGAATATGGGATGACACCAATTGAATATGTGGATTCACTAGGCATGCTTGATAGCCAAATAATTGCAGCCCACTGCGTTCACATCACTGATAAAGAAATTGAACTTGTTAAGGACAAAAAATTCTTCCCAGTTTACAATCCTTCATCAAACCTAAAGCTTGCAAGTGGCTTCACACCAGTGGATAAATTATTAAAAAATAATATTACCATGGCACTGGGAACTGACGGCGACTCATCAAACAACAACCAAGACTTTGTTGAGGAGATGCACATAGGTGGCCTTGTAAATAAGGCTGTTACCATGAATGAAAAGGCAGTGCCAGCCATAGAAATTTTAAAAATGGCAACTGTTAATGGAGCAAGGGCCCTTGGCTTTGAAAATCTTGGCCTTGTTAAAGAAGACTACCTTGCAGACCTTACAATTTTTGACTTAGATTCAAATTCCTTTACACCGAGAAATAACCTTATTTCAGCCCTCGTTTACTCAGCTAACTCATCTGATGTAGAAGCAGTGATTTGTGACGGAAACTTTATCATGAAGAATAGGGAAATAGTAAATCTAGATGAAGATGAAGTAAGACAAGTAGTTAATGAAAGATGGGAAGACATCAAAAATAGATAAATTTATGGAAGAAAAAAGAAAAATAAAAAATTTTTTAAAAATTATCCTAAAGCTTATTGTTTTACTTGTATTAATTGCTATTTTTACTGGTGGAATTATGCTGGCCCTGTCCCTAATTTTTTACGGGCAAACTTATTTTAATGATGATTATAAAAATGCAAACCTAATAATGTTAATGGGGACTACAGGTCAACTACTGGCTGCCATAATATTTGTAAAATATGTTTTGAAAAAGAAGATGGACTTCATCTTCTTCAAGAGAGAAGGTCTTGCCAAGAACATTGGACTTGGACTCTTCCTTGGATTCTTACAAATTTCTATCTATGTTTTGCTAGACATGGGAAGGGGAGCCCTTGGATACCAGGGGATTAACTTAGGCAATTTAAATTTAATTTTCCTTGCCTACTTCATGGCCTTCTTTATCCAGTCAACATCTGAAGAAGTTTTGGTAAGGGGAATCCTAACAAGAGTTCTCTATAACAATTATGGAAGAAGGCTCGCAATCCTACTTCCATCAATTTTCTTTGGACTCTTGCACCTGGGCAACGAGGGAGTGACAATTTTATCTACCCTAAACACAATCTTGGTGGGAATATTTTTTGCAAAGTTGTTATTTTATTCAGAAAATATTATGTTGACTTCTGGAGTCCACGCAGGCTGGAACTTTTCCATGGCAATGATTTACGGATTAAATGTCAGTGGCTTTAGCGGATTTGACAGCTTACTTAATTTTAAAATTTTAAATTACAACTTGTACGACAAAACTTATGGGCCAGAGGGAAGTATCCTCGTGACCTTCATTGAAATTATTAGTATTTTAATTATATTTTATTTGGAAAAAAGAAAGAGAGATAAAAATGGAAGATAAAAAAATAGTTTACTCTGGGATCCAACCTTCTGGTTCCCTCACTATTGGAAATTATATTGGGGCCCTAAAGAACTTTATTGGCCTTCAAGATGAATACAACTGCCTATACTGTATCGTTGACATGCACGCAATCACTGTGGCACAAGAGCCAAAGAACCTTAGGAAGAACACACTTGATGTCCTTGCCCTTTACCTTGCGGCAGGTCTTGATCCAAAGAAGTCAATTATTTACATCCAATCTCACGTGCCGGCTCACGCTGAACTTGGTTGGGTCCTAAATACAATGACAGGCCTTGGACAACTTCAAAGGATGACACAATTCAAGGACAAGTCAAGCAAGTACACTGATGTTCAAGCAGGACTTTTGAATTATCCTGTCCTAATGGCAGCTGACATCTTGCTTTACAACACATCTTACGTTCCTGTAGGCGAAGACCAAAAGCAACACATAGAAATTACAAGAGACTTGGCCCAAAGATTTAATTCAAGATATTCTGAAACTTTTACAATTCCAGAAATTTTGACACCAAAAGTTGGGGCAAGAATTATGTCACTTAAGGATCCTTCTTCAAAGATGTCTAAGTCTGATTCAAATAAGGATGGATTTATTTTAATTCTTGATTCAGAAGACGACACAAGAAAGAAAATCAAGAGAGCTGTCACAGATTCATCTGGCGAGTTTAGATATTCCGATGACCAACCAGGCTTAAAGAACCTTATTAACATTCACGCTTCCTTCTCTGGCATGAGCCCAGAAGAAATTGTCAAGAAGTACGAAAACCTTGGCTACGGAGACTTCAAGGAAGACCTTGGAGAAGTTGTTGTTGAAGGTCTAAGACCTTTACGTGAAAGATTTAAAGAAATTAGATCTGACAAGGCCTATCTTGAATCAGTTTACAAAGAAGGGGCAGAAAAGGCATCCTATCTTGCAAACAAAACCCTAAGAAAGGTTTATAAAAAAGTTGGATTTATCCCTAGATAATCAAGTATTTATTGATTTCAAAGATTTTTTGTGGTATCTTTTATATTAATTAGGGGGTGCCTTATGGCAAAGAAAATAATTCTTGTTCTTGCTGTGATTCTTCTTGGAGGATATTTTGCCTATCCAGGCATTCAAGGCAAGATGAACGAGGCAAGACTTAAGAGAGAAAATCCCAATGCAGAGATTATCGGTAAGGCAGATGGACCGACAGCTATTTTTACCACAAATAATAAAAATACTGATAAAGATAGAGAGGGAGAAAAAAATAATAATCAAGAAGCAGACTATGCAGGTGCTATAGGAATAATTGGTGGGTCTGATGATTCCGGGGTCTTATATCCAAAGGTGGAGCCAGATTCTGAATTTACCTTCCAAGCTTCTGATATTTTAAGTGCCAAGAATTTTATTTTTGAATCTTCATCAGTAAAAAGTGACCTTGAGAAAGATTATGACAATGCAGCAAGAGCTTTTGGCTTTGGAAGTGAAGCTAAAGAGCCAGAAAAGAATTACAAGATGGAAGATACGACAATTATTGGAGCAGTCATAAACTCAAAGGGGTTTAGTGGTGACAAGTTGGTATTAGATATTAACACCTATTCCAATGTCAAAAGTTTAATGAAATCTACTTACATCTTAGGATTTGAAGATGAAAATGGAAATGAAATAAAAGAACTAAAGGTAAGAATAAATTCTTCAGAGCCAGAAGATCATCAAAATGTAAGAGAAGAAATTGGTGGGATTGATAAGAACGATAAGGTAATCATATTTTTCAAGCAAGTAGAAGTTGTAGATGATAATGATTATACAAGTTACCTCACTCCTATACAAAATTTGACAATAGAAAATAAGCAATAAAAAAGAGGATTGTAAAAATTTATAGATAGAGAGGGACTGGTTGCTGAAAAGTCCTTATAGACTTTACAATTGTAGCTTTTTTGCTTCTTTGGTGAAACTAGTAGCCAGAGACGACTTATCTCGTTAAAGATTATAGAGTGTTTATTGAAAAATAAAAATTAAGGTGGTACCGCGTCTTTCGTCCTTAGGGATGGAGGACGCTTTTTTATTTTTTTAATTTTATAAAATTGTAAATAATGAAAAAATTATAAATTAGGAGGAAAAATGAAAGAATTAAACAAAACCTATGATCCAAAAGATTTTGAAGAAAAAATCTATGACTATTGGATGGAAAATAATTACTTTAGGGCAGAGGTGGACGAAAACAAAAAACCTTACTCAATAGTAATGCCACCTCCAAACGTAACAGGCAACCTTCATATGGGTCACGCCCTTAACAACACTATCCAAGACGTTCTAATTAGAACAAAGAGGATGCAGGGCTACTCTGCACTTTGGTTACCGGGAACTGACCACGCATCAATTTCCACAGAAGCAAAGGTTGTAGAAAAACTTAGGAATGAAGGTATCGATAAAGAAGACATTGGAAGAGAAAAATTCTTAGAACACGCTTGGGACTGGACTCACGAATACGGTGGCAACATTGTAAACCAACTTAAGAAGCTGGGAATTTCTTGTGACTGGTCAAGACAAAGCTTTACACTTGACGACAATCTTTCCAACGCTGTTGAAGAAGTTTTTATAGAACTTTATGACAAGGGCCTTATTTATCGTGGCAACAGGATCATCAACTGGTGTCCATCTTGCGAAACTTCAATTTCTGATGCTGAAGTTGAACACGAAGAAAGTGATGGCAACATTTGGTACTTCAAGTATCCTTTTGCAGACAGGGAAGGTGGAATTGAAATTGCAACAACAAGACCTGAAACTATCCCAGGAGACCTTGCCATTGCAGTAAACCCTGAAGATGAAAGATACACAGACCTTATTGGCCAATATGTAATGATCCCAGTGATGGACAACAAAAAAATTCCAATCATTGCTGATGATTATGTTGAAATGGACTTTGGTTCTGGTGCAGTAAAGATTACTCCATCCCATGATCCTAACGACTTTGAAGTTGGGGCACGTCACGACCTTGGCCAAAATATAATTATGGACGGCAAGGGATATTTAAATGAAAATGCTGGAGCCTACGCAGGCCTAGAAAGATATGAAGCAAGAGAAAAAATCATAGAAGACTTTGAAAAACTTGGCTTCTACATTGGCAAGAAGCACCACCACAATGCTGTTGGCCACTGTGAAAGATGTCACACAGTTATTGAACCATTAATTTCTAAGCAATGGTTCGTTAAGATGGCGCCACTTGCTAAGCCAGCCCTTGAAGAATACAGGAAGGGCAACCTAAACATTGTTCCAGAAAGATTTGGAAAAGTTTATGAAAACTGGCTAGAAAATATTCGTGACTGGAATATCTCAAGACAATTATGGTGGGGACACAGACTTCCAGTTTGGTATTCTGACACTGACGATGAAATTGTAATCTCAAGAGAAGACCCATCAAACACTAAGGGACACGAAGGCAAGACTTATACCCAAGACCAAGACACACTAGACACTTGGTTTTCATCAGCTCTTTGGCCTTTCTCAACTCTTGGTTGGCCAGAAAAGACTCCAGAGTATGAATACTTCTATCCAACAAATGTACTTGTAACAGGCTATGACATCATCTTCTTCTGGGTAATCAGAATGGTATTCTCTGCCCTAGAACAAACTGGCAAGCTTCCATTTAAGGACGTATTCCTAAATGGACTTGTAAGAGATGACCAAGGAAGAAAGATGTCAAAATCTCTTGGCAACGGAATCGACCCACTTGACATCATAAGAGACTATGGTGCCGATGCCCTTAGGTTTACTCTTGTAACAGGCAACACTCCAGGCAACGACATGAGATTCTACACTAAGAGGGTTGAAGCAAACAGAAACTTTGCCAACAAACTTTGGAATGCAACAAGATTCTTAATGATGAACATGTCTGATGAAATCGAAGATTCCAACTTTGATGTAGCTAAGCTCCACTACCAAGACAAGTGGATAATTTCAAAACTACAAAAAGTTATAAAATCAATTACAGAAAAAATTGACAAGTACGAAATTGGACTTGCAGCAGATGACATCTACGACTTCATTTGGTCCGACTTCTGCGACTGGTACATTGAAATTGTAAAACCAGTCTTATATTCTGACGATGTAGAAGAAAAAACAAACACAGTAAAAGTTTTATTGTATGTATTAGAAAACATCTTAAAACTTCTCCATCCATTTATGCCATACATCACAGAAGAAATTTGGCAAGCCCTACCTAATAGGAAGGAAGCTTTGATCCTTGCAGCTTGGCCAGAATATAATGAAGACCTTGTATTTGAAAAAGAAGAGAAGGCAACAGAATATATTGAAAATGCCATTCGTGAAATCAGAAATGCAAGAAGCGAAATGAATATAGAAAATTCAAAGAAATCAAACACTCTTGTTTATACTAAGGACGAAGAAGTGAGAGAAATCTTTGAAGAAATGAAGGGACTTCTCCTAAATCTTGGCTACTCAAACTCTGTAGAAATTACAGACGACGAAGGCAAGAAGGATTCAGAAAATATTGCCATAGTTCTCGACAAGGCAGAAATCCAACTTCCACTAAAGGAACTTGTGGACTTTGAAAAGGAACTAAAGAGACTTCAAAAGGACAAGAAGGAAGCTGAAGGCGAACTAAAGAGAGCCAAGGGCAAGCTTGCCAACGAAGGCTTCGTTTCAAAAGCACCAGCAAAACTCATCGAAGAAGAAAAGGCAAAAGTAACTAAGTACGAAGAAATCCTAAAGACAGTTGAAGGACAAATTGCAAAGGTAGAAAAGAACCTATGACATATCAAGAAGTTGTAAAAAATATTGAGTCCAGGATTGGCAAGTTCAAGTCCAAGGGCAATGTTAGGATCAAGGCCTTCTTAGAAAACATAGGGTCGCCCCACAAGAACTTAAAGGTCATCCACATTGCTGGGACAAACGGCAAGGGTTCTACAGTTAGCTTTATCAAGGACATCTTAAAGGAAGATTACAAGGTTGGTTCCTTTGTTTCTCCCCACCTTATAACCTACTGCGACAGGATAAAAATTGGGGACGCAGAAATTTCCCAAGAGGACTTTGCAGAACTTGGAGACTTTATAATTGAAAAGGAAAAAGACATTGTAGAAGAATACGGCGACCTCAACCTCTTTGAATTTTTGACAATTATGGCAATAATTTACTTTGAAAGAGAAGGGGTGGACCTTGCTATCCTTGAAGTTGGTATGGGTGGACGAGCAGACTCCACAAATATCTTCACAAGTCGTGAAAAATTAATTTCTATTATCACGTCAATTTCCATGGACCACATGGAATACCTTGGCGACACCATAGAAGAAATTGCCGATGCCAAGGCTGGCATCATCCAAGAAGATGGACTTGTTGTTACGACAAACAGAGATCCGAAAATTCTTGGAGTAATAGAAAAAGAAGCTAAAGAAAAATCTGCCGAACTCTTTTACACCAAGGACCTTGAAAGTGAGATTTTAAGATCTGATCTCAAGGGAATTGATTTTAAATTAAAATTAGATGGGGAAGGAGAGGACTTCCAGCTCACACAAATTGGTGACTACCAAGTGGAAAATGCCATAGGAGCAATTTATGCCCTTTACCTCTTAAACAAGAGAGGAATTTTAAAAATTTCTCTTGATGACATTAAAAAGAGAATAAAAACTTCAACTTGGAAGGGGAGGATGGAAATTGTCTCACAAGACCCACTTATAATCTTAGACGGTGCCCACAATTTTGACGGAATCAAGAGATTGGTTGAGTCCTTAGACAATTTTAAATTCAAAAAGCTCCACCTCATTATGTCAATCTTGGCAGACAAGGAACACAAGAAGATGCTAGAAGAAATTTCAGCTTACACTGATGAAGTTGTCTTCGTAAACCTTGACTACAAGAGGGGGACAAGTCCAGAAGAACTAAGTCTTGAGGCAAGTGACTATGGACTTAAGGGTCAGGTCATGAAAATCGATGATGCCCTAGACTATTATAAAAACTCTTACCAAGATGGTGATTTGATTTTAATTACAGGCTCCCTTTACTTTGTAAGTGAAGCCAGGTCAAAAATTTTAAACTACGATTACAGCATATAAAGATTTTAAAATTTAGAAAATATGTAAGAAATTTGAAATAAAGTTTTAAAAATAATTTTATACAATGGTTTTGGTGATAATATGAAAAAGATTAGATTAGCAGTCATTATTTTTTTAATAATTTTTCTTGCAAGGGGATTTATTAACGGAAGAAAAAATATTTTAAGCCAGATTAATTTAAAAAACAGTGAAAATTTTATAAGAGGCGAAGATTTGTCAGACAAAATAAAAATTATAAAGGAAAAGGCAAAAAAAGACGAGGGCTATGAATTTGTATACGAAAACATTGATAACTTGCCAGACAATATGATAAAGCTTGCTGCAAAAAGAGAAGAAGCCTTGGGCTTTGTTCTTGGATACTTAAAGAAGGACAAAAGCCTTGCTAAAAAGAGTGAAAGTTTTGATGTAAATAATCCAGTGAAATTTTATCTTCAATTTGATCCTCGTTGGGGCTACGAAAAATATGCAGGGGAACTAATTGGCACAAATGCTTGCATGCCAACTACTCTTTCCATGACTTTAAGTGGCTATGGGATAAATAAAAGTCCAAAAGAAATTGCACAGTTTGCAGAAAAAAATGGTTATGTTGAAGCGGGGATGAGTTCATGGAATCTCATAGAAGATTATTTAATAAAAGAGGGTTTAGGAGTTCGTGGAATCATGAAAAGTGAAATGATGAGTGAACTTGAAAAGGGAAATCTTGTAATTTTATCTTTCAAACCAGGAATTTTTACAGACACAGGACACATAGCTTTGGCATGCGGGCTTGATAATGAGGGGAGAATTATTTTAAACGATCCAAACTCTGTTTATAATTCAAAAAATAGATGGCAGTACGATAAAATAAAAAAAGAAATAAAAGCAGCTTGGGCAGTTGAAAAGATAAATGACAAATAGTAATAGTTAATATCCTATTATGAAGGCTTCATACACAGAATTTCTCACATATTTAAAAACTACACACAACCTCGCATCCACAAAAAACTTCATAAAATCAAAAAAAGACCATGGATTTTTTCCATGGTCTTTAAAAGTTAAGTTAAATTATTTTACTTCTTTAGCAGTTTCTTTAACTTCTTCTTTTCCTTCTTTAACGTCTTTTTTGATTTCTTTTTTACCTTTTTCAGCTTTTTCTTCGATTTTAGCTTCAGCCTTTAGGCCAATTTTTTCTCCAGCTTCAACTAGAGCCTTAAGTTCGTTGTTAGCTTGTTCAAGAGTTGCATCTTTGTCTGCTACAATGTTTTTACCAGCTGCAATAGCATTTTCGTAGTTAGTTTTAACTTCGTCAGTAGCTTTTTTGTATTCTTCAGAAGCACGAACTTCTTTTTCTTTAGCTAATTCTTTGTTGATAGCTTCTTTAACTTCTTCAAGTTTTGGAGCAACTTTTTCTTCTTTAACTTCTTCTTTTTCATTTACAACAGAAGTTAGAAGAACAGATTTAGTAGCTTCGTCATAACCAACGCCAAATCCAAGTTCTTTTCCAAGATCTCTTAACTTGTAGTAGTTAAGGTCATCAATCTTGTAAGCAGTAGCAGTAAGAGTTTTGTCTCCAACTAGAACCTTGTCGTTAGTAAGCATACCCTTAGATTCAGCCTTAACTGGTTTTTGGTCAGATTCTACAACCTTGTAGTCTACAGCCTTAGTAAGAGTAACAACTCCGTCCTTGTAGTCAACGCCGAACTTAGCTTGAGAGTCCTTAAGAACTGCAGCTAGGTCTCTTAGTTTGAAGTAGTTGTAACCATCAATGTTGTATCCAGAGATAACGACGTCTTTTCCGTCAAGTTTAACTTTTTGGTTAGTAGCCTTAACGTCAATAGTCTTTACTTCTTTAACTTTTTCTTCAGCCTTTTTTTCTACTTTTTTAGCGTCTTTTTTAGCTTCTTCTTTTGCAGTTTCAGCTTTTTCTTCAACTTTTTCCTTAGCTTCAGTCATTTTTTCTGCAGCTTTTTCTTCAGTTTTTTTGCCAGCTTCTTCAGCCTTAGCTACTTTTTCTTTTCCTTCTTCAAGAACCTTTTCCATCTTAGTTGGTTCTTTAACGTCTTTAACAGCTTCAGTAACTTCAGCGAAAACTGGGCTTGCAGTAGATAATAGCATTACTCCTGCTAGTGATAGTGATGTTAATTTCTTATTCATTTTAATTTTCCTCCTAAAATATAAGTTAACCTTATTATACATAATTCACCCAATAAATCAATTAAAGTAGGTAAATCAGCGATTCATTTTATAAATTTTAATAATTCTGTAACATTAGCTGTTGCTATAAGCGTAAACGAAACCACCACTTGCATCTACATTTACATCACCTGACTTAGTGTAGAAAACATAGGTACCAGCATCAGGAAGATAAGCTTTTTGGTATTTATTGAGTTCGCTCTCTTTTAAAAATCTCTTTTTATCTCCCACAAGATTCATAAAGTCACGAGCAAGCTTCCTCGACTCCTCTTCACTCAAGTGCTTTTCCAAGAAAGGATATTTTTCGTTAGGGAAGTAGTAAAACTTGTAAAATTCTAAATTATTATTTCTATCAAAGATAAATCTCATGGATAAATTCTTCTTTTCATAATCCTTTAAAAATAATTCATAAACCTTGCCATCGTCAACTTCTTCTACCCTCATGACACCGTCCTTTAAATAGCCTTCAAGGTCAGTGACCTTTCTTATCTTATTAATAGTAGCAAGGTCCTTGGCATCCTTAATAGGATCTATGTCGCGACTAGGATCAATTTCATGACCATTATTTATGGCGCAGTAAAAATCTTTTTCATTCCACTCAAGCTTGGCATTCATGGCATTGGCAAGAGCCCTTGCAGGCACATAAGCAGTGTCATCAAGGATAAAAGTTGGAGAGTCAATAGTGTAGACCATGTCATCAATCCTGTACTCCTTGGAGTCAATGTAAAAAACAATCTTCTTGCCTTGATTTAAAATTTCCACTTCTTTTGTGTCGCCCTTCCAGTTGACATCAGCACCTAAGTTTTCAGACACAAGTCTTAAGGGAATGTGGATCCTGTCATTCTTAACAATAAAGTCCTTCTCGAAGACAATGTGATTGATGTTAAGAGTCATCTTTTTCTTTCCATTAGCATAGACGCTGGTGAAAAGTAAAAGAAAAGACATTAAAAACAAAAGCTTCTTCTTCATGTTATCACTCCTTTATACAATTATATCACTAAATAAAATTTGAAAACTTACAAAAAGCTTAAGAATTAGAGGAAATAAAAAAGTCCCCCTTAAGGGAACTTTTAAGATTTTACTATGAATTTGTTGCCACAAGATTTGCAAGTGACTCTTATCTTGCCCTTGCCTCTTGGGACCTTCATCTTGAATTTGCATGAAGGGCACTTGATGTACTTGTGGGTCTTTCTGTTGTCATATCTCTTCTTTGAAGTGAAAAACTTACTTCTCAGTGGCTCAACAGTGTCTAAGAATTTTTGATTTTCCTTGTATCTTGCATTGATGTCTCGTGAGAGGACCCTATAATAGGAATAAATTATAAGGACCAGGGCAATAGTAGGCAGGCTTGCCTTCTTCACAAAGAGGTTTACTATTAAAAGCACAAGGGCCAGGAAGGTGATGAACCTGCCCAATTGGTCCTGGCCATACCTTCCAATCATAAATTGTCTAAACTTTTCATTGAACTTCACAAAATCAACTCTTTCTAATTTTATAATCTCATAGGTCTAACTTAGCAATGTGATCTTTGATTACACCAGCTGTCTTTTTAAGTCTACCCAATTCTTCCTCTGTTAAGTCAAGTTCATACTTTTCTTCAATACCATCTTTGCCAACCCTAATAGGAGTTGAGATGTATAGGTCCTCAAGGCCGTAGTGACCTTCCATTAGTGCAGATCCCTTTAAAATAATTTTTTCGTCATTGGCAATAGCTTGCAAGATGTTGTTTACTGTGTTGCCAATACCATATTGAGTTGAGCCCTTGCCCTTGAAGATGTCCCAGCCACGACGGCGAGTGTCATCTTCAACTTGGTCCTTGTCAAAGTCTTCAAAAAGTTCTGGATGAAGATCCTTATATTTTTCAAAAGGCATGGAATCTATCATAACTTGTGACCATGGGACAAATTGACTTTCGCCATGCTCGCCAAGGACAGTTGCGTTGACAGACTTTGGCGAGATGCCTAGCTTATTGGCAATTACAACTTGTAGTCTTGCTGAGTCTAAAAATGTACCTGATCCAATAACTCTTGAGTCATCAAATCCAGAAACCTTATAAACTTCATATGTGATAATGTCTACAGGATTTGTCACAACGACAAAAATTCCCTTAAAGCCTTCATCAACAATTCTCTTAGTGTAATCAGCAACTTCTTTTTTGTTTAGTTCAAGCTCGTGAAGTCTATCTTCTTCAGGAATCTTGCCAGAGCAAACTACTATGACGTCACGGTCAGCCATGTCTTCATACTCTCCAGCCCTAAACTTAACGTCCTTTGGATAGAAAAGTCTTCCATCGTTTAAGTCAATAGCTTGGGAGATTGCCTTTTCTTTTATGACATCATTTATAATAATGTCACTTGCAATTCCCCTCATGGCAGAAGTGTATGCAACAATCTCGCCAACAGCTCCAGCTCCAATAATACCTAATTTCATCTTTCTTCCTCCTTTTGTCATTACATTTGAGTCAATAAGAAATTGAATTTTCTTATTAAGAACTTATTATAGTACAGTGTAGTACAAAAAGGAATACAAAGTTAAAACTCACCAATGTAAAAATAAAATAAAAAAATTTTAAAAATATTGTAGATTTTTTTAAATCCACCTGTTATAATAAAGAAGCACTTGAGAGAGGAAGAAAAGTTCCTCAAAAAATATTTAAAAACTTTTAAAAAAAGTCTTGACAAGATATTAAAAAGTGCGTATAATAAGTTTTGTTGTTAAACTTCATGCGGGAATGGCGGAATTGGCAGACGCGCTAGACTTAGGATCTAGTTCCAACGGAGTGGGGGTTCAAGTCCTCTTTCCCGCACCAACATAAAACTCACAAGTTAGCTTGTGAGTTTTTTTGTGTCCATTTTTAAAAATTTTACAATTCTATCATTAGAAATTGGTAAATAAAATACAAAATAAAATTTACAAAAAACTTTTACATAAAAAAAACTGCTTGAGAGTTTTTCTTTCAAGCAGCTTTTTCTTATTCATCTAAATTTTCTATATCATATTCATAAAGGTTTTCATAATAGTAAGAATTTTGAATTCCACGCATGTAGACTTGCCTGCTGTCTATGTCTTTTGTAAGGGCAGCCTTGAGCAAGTGCCTTATCTCAAGAGAATTGACAGGAGACCTTTCCATGGCACTTAGGTATTGAAACTTATCCACCTTTGACCAATCCACACAGAGTCTTAGATTTTTCTTTAAGATCAAGTCCAGCCAAATTCTACTTGCCCTTCCGTTTCCTTCTCTAAAGGGATGAGCCACATTCATTTCCACATATTTTTCTATAATCTCATCAAAATTGTTTTCCGGCATCTTCTCGATTATTTTCAAGTTTTCCTTCAAAAATAGAAGAGGAGCAAATCTAAAGTTTCCCTTGGAAATATTAACTTTTCTTATTTCTCCGGCAAAGTCAAATATATCTTGGTACAAGTATCTGTGGATTTCTTGCAGTCCCTTTAGGGTCCCCACTTCAATTTCATTTATTAGATTACTGTCCCAGAGTTCAATTGCTCTCTTCTTTGATAAAAGTTCTTCTTTCATTGCTAACTCCTTCTAAATAATTTTACAACAAACAAAAATCAAAGCAAAAGAATATTTACAAATACTTTACATTTAAAAAATCTTACATAAAAAGAAAATTTATCGAGTATAATAAGGAAGGGAGGAATTATGAAAAAAACTTTTAAAATAATTTTTGCACTAATCTTAATTTTAATAATTTCTATATACATGGTGGGACTTTTCTTCTTCAGTAACAGATACATGCCAAGGACCTACATCAATGGAAGAGACTTTGGACTTGTAAAAAAATCTGAACTTAAAAAGACCTACGAAGACCTTTCAAGAAACTTTGAACTAGAAATAATTTCCAAGGACAAGAACCTAAACGACAAGATCGCTGCCAAGGACTTTGGATACATCGACTCCATAGGAAGTGAATCCATAGACCAGACAGCCTTTTATTGGCCAGTGGCTTCCCTTGTGCCTAAGCACTACCAAGTGGACCGTGACTTGCAGTACAACAAAGTTGCCCTTGATGAAAAAATAAAAAATCTTAAACCAGTCTTAGGTCAAAAGGACCAGTCACAAGATGCAAAAGTCGTCTACCAAGATGGAGAATTTAAAATCCAAGATGAAGTCCACGGCAACTTTATAAAAATGGATGAATTTAAAAATGCCATTCTAGGTCACTTTGGAGACAAAAAGGAAGAACTTGATCTTGAAGAGGAAAATCTTTACCAAGAGCCAAATATAACTAAGGACTCAGAATATATAAAAAATCAACTTGCTTCCTATAAAGAGGTCTACAAGAAAAAAATAACTTTTGACTTTGACGACAGGAAGGAAGAAGTTACAGGCCAGGGGATAATTGCCATGTACTCCAAGACTGATGACGGGACCCTTGCCCTTGACGAAGAAAAACTAAAACATTTCGTGGAAAAACTTGCTGCCAAGTACGACACCTACAGGACAAATAGGATTTTTAACTCCACAGGCCTTGGTCTCATGAAGGTGGACGGAGGTATCTACGGTTGGCTAACAGATAGGCCAGGCACAAGGGAAATTGTAAAGGAAGCCCTTGCCAAGGAAGAACCTGTCACAGTAAAACCTGCCTACAGGCAAGACGCAGTTTCAAGAAAAGTTGATGATATTGGCAAGACCTACATAGAAGTAGACCTTGCAAGACAAAAACTTTGGTACTACAAGGACGGAGCCTTGCAACTTGAGACAAATGTAGTTACAGGCAACCCAAATAGGGGCAACGGAACACCAACAGGGACAGACAGGATTTGGTCCCGTGAAAGAGATAGGTACCTAACAGGCGAAACCTATCGTTCAAAAGTTTCCTATTGGGCGCCAATAAACTGGTCAGGCATAGGACTTCATGATGCAAGTTGGAGATCATCCTTTGGAGGAAATATTTATAAATCTGGGGGATCACACGGTTGTATCAATATACCGCCAGGAGTTATGAAGAACTTATATCCACAAACCTTTACTGGCATGCCAGTTATAGTTTATAACTCAGCAACTCAGAGGATAAATGACGCTGGGGGCCAAGTAGTAGTTGGCAAACAAGTCCAAGCACAGCCACAAGCTCAAGGACAATAAAAAATAAGAAAACTCTTTATAAATAAGCTTAATCTTTCATTGATTAAGCTTTATTTTTTTATAGCTTTATCTTCAATTGTTACCTTGGCAATGATGCCCCAGCTCGTTGAAATCTAATAAGGAAATAATCTTAGCCAATAAACCACAAGCTAATAAGGTCGTAAGCAAAAAGTTCAGAGACGTTAAAAAAATTTCACTGTTTGAGCGAACGAAGTGAGTAGTTTGAAATTTTTAGTCGGAGTACTTTTTGCGTAGTAATGGGCCGGGCCCCTGCCAGGTCGTTGAAGGTGTTGGGGG
>NZ_KV820459.1:24349-27578 GCF_001815405.1 Peptoniphilus sp. HMSC075B08
CTAACCCCCTCCGGATAAAGAATAGTAAAGCTCTGCTTTACAAAAAGATTTACAAAGACGAAGTATTTCTTTACAAACTTCACGATGCCCCCTGTGTGCCCAAATGGGTATAACCCCTTCCAAGACTGATTCGTAAAGCCCTGCTTTACAAAAAACTTTTTTATATGTTTTTAAAGAAAACTTTCATCAATTTAATATAAATTAAGTCCACTTAATCCTTGCAAAAAAATTCACAAATGATATAATAAAAACAAGAAATAAATAAAAAATATTTTAAATCTTCAGGGAAGGGTGCAAGTCCCAACCGGCGGTAAAGTCCGCGAGCGCAAGCCGAATTGGTGCAATTCCAATACCGACAGTAAAGTCTGGATGAGAGAATGATTTAAACTTTCATGCCCCGAAGGTTCGGGGTTTTTTTATGCCCCAACAGGAGGTAAAATGAACAAAGTAAATTCAAGTTCTATGTTAAGAACAAAAGACATGACGAAAATTGGAATGCTATCAGTGATAGGATTTATACTAATGTATTTTCAACTACCACTTACCTTTGTAGCACCACCCTTTATGAAACTAGACATCTCAGACCTACCAGTACTATTGGGGGCCTTCACAATGGGACCAGCCTATGGCATCATAATCGCGGCTATAAAAAACATAATGCACATCATCTTTAAGGGAACAATGACAGCAGGAGTTGGCGAACTATCAAACTTCATCATCTCCAGCAGCTTTGCCTTTGTGTCAGCTTACTTCTATAGGAAGCACAAGACATACAAGGGAGCAGTAGTGTCCTTGACTCTAGGAGTCCTTGCCATGACTACCCTTGCAATGATCTCCAACTACTTCGTTGTCTTTCCACTATACGGCAAGGTAATGCCAATGGATGCAATCATAGGAATGGGAGCAGCAATCACACCAAGGATCACAGGCCTATTCTCAATGATGATCTATTCAGTCCTACCTTTTAACCTAATAAAAGGCTTCACAACGTCAGCGATAATGATGTTGGTTTATAAAAAAGTTTCACCAATCTTTAAGAATTAAAGATTAAAAGATTAAAGAAAAATAAAAGGAAAGAGCAAGCTGTCAAAGGGCAGCTTGTTTTTTTTGTCCCTTATAATATAATTTACACAAGAAAACTTTTACAAAAATTGCAAAAAAGAGAGGTAAAAAATGAAAATACTTTGCGCAGGCCCAACATCAATAGATAAAAGAGTAATGGAAGTAATGGGCAAGTCCCTTACCAACCCCGACATAGACCCAGAATATGAGAAAAAACATAGACAAGTAGAAAAGAAAATCTCTAAACTCCTAAAGACAGAAGCCACATCCTTTATCATGCTTGGCGAAGGAATGATAGGACTAGAAGGAGCAATATGTAACCTAGTAGAAGAAGGCGACAGGGTCCTTGTCCTTAACAACGGAGTTTTTGGAGCAGGCTTTGCCGACTTCGTAAAATTCTACGGAGGAGAGTCTTACATATATGAAGACGACTTTAGAAGAGGATTTGACATAGAAAAATTAAAAAAATTCCTAGAAAAAGACCACGACTTCAAAGTGGCAACCATGGTCCATTGCGAAACCCCATCAGGCATCACAAACGACGTCAGGACAATTTGCAGGCTCCTGAATTCTTACGGAATCTTGACAATAGTAGACACAGTGTCAGGCATGGGGGGAGAAGCATTTGACTTTGACGACTACAAGGTGGACATCGCCTTGGGAGGAAGCCAAAAATGTATATCAGCACCAACAGGCCTTACACTTGTCACAATATCAGAGAGGGCAAAAAAGGCCATAAAAGATAGAAAAAAACAAGTTCCTTCATATTATATGAACTTTGAAAACTACTACGCCTACTCCGATGGATTTGCCTTCCCATACACAATGAACGAAAACCTAACCTACGCCCTAGATTTGGCATTAGACTTGTTATTCGAGAAAGACTCTCTGGCCCTCCACAAAGAGTACGCAGAAGTCACAAGAGAAATATTTGAAAAAGCAGGCTTCGAACTCTATGCAAAAGACTCAAGGTCCAATACATTGACAGCAGTTATGGTGCCAGAAGGTTATATAGCAGAAGACATCATCGGAGCCTTGAGAGACAAGGGAATACTAATATCAAAGGGAGCAGGCCATATCTTCGAAAAAGTATTTAGGATAGGCCACATGGGGAACAACATATCCTACGACAACTTCTTAGAACTCTATGAAAAGTTAGATGAGGTATTTGGGGAATTAGGAATTGAGACAAGAGTGTCTTTAAAAGAAGAATTTCAAAAATTAATGCAAAAATAAGATTTTTATTTTTTCTTTTATAAGGAGATACAAAATGTCAAAAATAAAAAAAGATAATATTTCTGCAAAAGGAATATCAATTCAAGTTTATACTGAAGATTTTAAAAACGACTATATAAGTCTTACAGATATAGCAAGATACAGAAACTCAGATGATCCCAGATTTGTTATTCAAAACTGGATGAGAAATAGGAATACTCTTGAATTTATAGGATTGTGGGAGACTCTAAATAATTCGAATTTTAACCGTGTGCAATTCGACACGTTTAGAAATGATGCAGGATTAAATAGGTTTACAATGACCCCAAGCAAATGGATAGAATCTACACAAGCTATCGGAATAGTATCAAAATCCGGTAGATACGGTGGGACCTATGCTCATTATGATATAGCAATGGAGTTTGCATCCTGGCTTTCACCAGAGTTTAAGTTATATATTATCCAAGACTATAAAAGACTAAAGGAAGATGAAAATTCTAAAATATCCTTAAGTTGGAATCTTCATAGAGAAATATCAAAAATTAACTACAAAATCCACACAGATGCAATAAAAGAGCATCTATTAAAAGATTTAACCAAAGAACAATTATATTACAAGTATGCAAGTGAAGCTGATATCTTAAATGTAGCATTGTTTGGCAAAAGAGCAAAGCAGTGGAGAGAAGAAAACCCTGATCTAAAAGGAAATATGAGAGACTATGCAAGCTTGAATGAATTATTAGTTCTTGCCAACATGGAATCCTACAACGCAATACTGATTGAACAGGGAATGAAACAAAAAGATAGGATGATTGAGTTGAGAAAATTAGCTATAAATCAATTAATATCGTTGGAGAGCTTAAATAAGTTAGAAATAGAAGAGTAGTTTCTTTATAAAGATTTCATCTTTAAAATTTTACTCTAAAACCTAAGGTTTTAATTCTTCTCTTGG
>NZ_KV820459.1:27678-32646 GCF_001815405.1 Peptoniphilus sp. HMSC075B08
AGAAGAACTTACAGCAAAAGATGGAGAATATAAATTCACTATCGAAGCAGACACTATAATAAAAGTAACTTACGAAGACATCGACTACACATTAACTGTAGAAGATCCTGAAAATGGAGTTACAAACTTAACACCAGCAAAAGAAAATAATAAGTATAATGAAGGAACAGAAATTTCCTTTACAATAAAAGTAGCTGGAAAAAAAGCTAAGGTAGAAAAAATCGTAGGTGGAAAATCAACTACACTTACAAAAGGTGAAGATGGAAAATACAGCTTCAAGATGACTTCAGACACTACAATTGAAGTAACTTATGAAGATGTAGAACAATACACTTTAAGAAAAGACGACCTTGAAAATGGTATAAAAAATCTTACAATAGAAGATGCCGAAGGCAACAAGTACAACGCAGGAAGCAAAATTTCTTTTACAGTAGAAGATAAGCCTGGAAAAGTTGCAAATGTAAGAACTGTTATAGGAAACTTACTTGATAGTGCAGGAGAACAGAAAGGTATTAAAGCGACAGTAATTAAAAAAGGCCCAGATGGAAAATACAGCTTTAATATAGCAACTGATACTACTATAAGGGTAAGTTATAAATTAGTGTCAGCAAGGGCTAATAAGTATGACAAGGTATTTGTAAATACTTATGAAGTAAATCCTGAAAGAGTTATGAATATATACAAGAATACAAGACAACCAAATCAACCAAATGCAACATTGGGAGCATATAATTATAGCTTTGACGGCGATAATTTTGTATTTATGATTAATCGTGAAATAGAAGATAAGAGAATAACTGCTATGCGAGGTACAGGATTGGCAGATGGTTTAGTTGGTATATTCACATCTAATTTGGCTGGAAAGGCTCCTCAAAAATTCCTTAAAAAGGTAACTCTAGTAGAAAAAAATACGGGGGAAAAAGTTGAACTAAATGAGTCGGACTTAAAGTCTTTTTCAGACAAATGGTTTGGATTTAATACAATGATGAAGAAGGGTTTCCCTGGTATGAACGTACAATCAAAACTTTCTGACCTAGCTGGTAAGAAGTTTGATGTAACTTATGAATACCAAGAAGGAAACACTGTTTATAAGAAAGCAAGAACTTTGGAATTTAACTACGATTACAAGTAAATAATAACTAGAAAGATCAACCTTAGTTAACTAGGGTTGATTTTTTTGTGCCTATAAAATATCTCTTGGGATAAATCTCTAAGGGATATTTTTTTGCAGAAAAATTATTTGAATTAAAAAAAACAAAACAGTCTTTATTTTCCCGGAACCCATTTCAAAAATCATCTTTCCCTTGCTTTCTTTAAGAAAATAAGTTTAAACAAATGATTGACAAATTAAAACAGAGGTTCTATAATATCCTTAGAATAAAAAAGGAGGAGTGGTAAATGGAATTTTTTGAAAAGGAAGATGTGAAAGTTATTAGAGAAGTTAATTATAAAAATGAAAAAAATATTGAAAGTGAAAGTCTAAATAATGAAGAAGTTTGGACTGGCTCCAAGGATCCTAATTCTTTTGATGAGCCTAAAGAGAATGGAGATTCCAATAGACCTGGGACTTTTGAGAAAACTTCTTATGATGATTTTAACAGGGTCCTTAGGTCTGCCCTTGTTGGGGAAGAGAGGGCCAGAGCCAAGATTCTCCATATGTTAGACCCCCTCATTAGGTCTTCTATTAGGAAGTATTGCCCAGTTTATTCTGAGTTTGAAGATCTTTATTCTGATGGAAGGGTCATGGTCCTTGTTTGTCTCGATGATTTTGACGGGAAGAGGTCCTTCTTGAAATACGTCAAGGAGTTTTTGAGATACACTTATCTTAATAATTATAAGTATCTGACTAACGTGGAGATGGATGTTCACGATGATGATTCTGATGAGGAGGGCCAATCTATTTTGGATTCTCTTGATGCTGGTGTGGATATTGAGGGGGACTTTTTGGAGTCTGAGGAGTCAGACCTTGTAAGAGCTGCCATGAAGTCTCTCACTCCAAGGCAGGAGACTGTGGTAAGGCTCTTTTATTATGAAAGGCTAGGTCTTAGTGAGATTGCAGATTTTCTTGGGATATCTAAGTGGACTGTGGTAAATCTCAAGCGAACTGGTCTTGAGAATATGCGTAAATTTATTTTAAATTCTTATAAGAGGAGGTGATTTTATGTTGATTGAAAAGAAACTTATTCGTTACAACTATATGAAGAGACAGGGTCAGGCAAGACCAAGCTATATTGTGGTCCACGACACTGGCAATCCTAATGTGGGTGCTGATGCTCTCGCTCACTACAGGTACTTTAATGGTGGCAACAGGCAGGCTTCTGCTCATTATTTTGTGGATGACAAGAGGATTGTGGAGACTGTTGAGACTGCTAATGCTTCTTGGCACTGTGGCGATGGTCATGGCAGGTATGGGATCACTAATTCTAATTCGATTGGGGTGGAAATCTGCATCAACAGGGACGGCAATTATGAAGCTGCTCTTGAAAATGCTAGAAAGATTGTTAGGTTTCTCATGGATTTTTATAATATTCCCCTTGATAGGGTGGTAAGGCACTTTGATGCTTCTCACAAGATTTGTCCCCGCTCTATGTCTAGTAATAATTGGAAGAAGTGGTGGGAATTTAAGGCTTCTCTATAATTTTTAAAATTTTTTAAAATAATTTCATTTTACCCTAGCAACTTTTCTTATTTTATTCTATATAGATAGTAGGAGGTGAAAATAATGGCTGTTCAAGTTAAGGAATCTAAGCTAATGCTAAAATCAGTTTTTACTGATGAGTCTTCTGGCAAGGCGAAGAAGAGAACTGTAACAATTAGTGGTATTAACTCTGAGGCTTCTAAGGAAAATTTATATAAGCTTTCTGAAGACCTCAACCCTATTGTTGAAGGTGACTTCGCTACTTCTTCTCTAATTACAGAAGAGATTTTAGGAAAGGTTGAATAAGACTTGGTCTTGTTCTTGTAGTTATTGTTTTGTGAAATGCTGGAGCGTTTCACTGGTATGAAAGGAGAATTTTATGAAGGAAACTAAATCACTTAGGATAAGTTTTACTGATGAAGGCGGAAAGCCTTGGACTTTAACTATCTCAAATCCTCAAGATGGTATTGTTGAGACTGATGTAAAGAGGGTAACTGATAATATTATAAACAACAAGTTAGTCTCAGGTAAGCTAGGTCTAATCAAGACTTACAATGGGTCAGTAATAGTTACTAGAAAAGAAGAAGCTCTTCAATAAGGTTTGTTATGATGGAAGATTTAATAGCTAACATTTCAAACATTGGCTTTCCCATTGCCATTTCTTGTTACCTCTTGGTGAGGTTGGAGAAGAAGATGGAGGAGCTAAAGGAAGTTATAGTGGATCTTTCCAAGGCCCTTGAGGATATTGGGAAGTAAGGAAGGGATTCGAGTTTTATAAACTCGAGGAAAGAGGTTTTTGGTTTATTTTGGAAAAATAAATTAAAACTATAGAAAGAATTCTTTTATGGGTTCTTTTGTATTTTTATTTTATTTTGAAAAAATAATTTAAAATTTTATTTTTATTTTATGTAGGATCAAGCTTAGGCTTGGTTATTTTTTTGCGCAAAAATAAGGTAAAAGCGAAGCTTTTATTACAATGTATTGACAGTGTCCTAGCAATTGATATAATTATCTCAAGAGGTGATCTTATGTCAAAAACAACTATTAGTGTAAGAATAGATAATGATGTTAAGGAAAATTCTGAGAAATTATTTAATGAATTAGGACTAAATCTTTCAAGTGCAATAAATATTTTTCTTAGACAATCAATTAGAGAAAAAGCTATTCCCTTTAATGTTTCTTTAAAGGAAGAAGAGAAGCTTGATGAAGATAGAATGTTTGAAGATGCAGAAAAGTTTGTTCATGAGCATATTGAGGCTTTTAAGGAATTGGCAAAATGAAAAAAATTTCTATAGAGTTCGTAATTCGATTACATGAGATGCTTATAAAAGAATCGGGTGGCAGCAAGGGCATAAGAGATATGAGATTATTAGAGTCTGCACTCTATAGTCCTCTGCAGACTTTCGGTGATCAAGAACTTTATCCCGATGATTTAGATAAGATAGTAAATATTTCCTATGCATTAATAAAAAATCATTCATTTATAGATGGAAACAAAAGAATAGGAACCTTAGTCCTATATATTCTTTTAAGAGAAAATGAATATGAATTAGAATGGACGGATGAGGAAATTATTGAAATCGGACTTAAAGTTGCTAGTGGAGATATGGATAAAGAGGGGTTAAAGAAGTTTATTGAAGAAAGGTTAGTGTAAAGATTTCATCTTTAAGATCTTTTTGTAAAGCCAAGCTTTACGATTCCCTTTCCAGAGGGGGTTTAGGAAATCTAAGAAAACTTCTTAAAAGCTAACGCTTTTATATTTTTTATAAAGAGGGGGAGACATACCCATTCGGGCACGCAGGGGGCGGGCGAAAGAGTTGTCCAAAGATTTCATCTTAATAATATTTTTCTAAAACCTAAGGTTTTAATTCTTCTCTTGGAGGGGATTTAGGGCGTTTCGATCCGCCCTTATCCCCTCCAAACCTCCCCTTAACACCCCCAACGACCTAGCAGGGGCTCGGCCCTTTAATACGCAAAAAGCCCTCCGACTAAAAATTTCAAACTACTCGCTTCGCTCGCTCGAACAGTGAAATTTTTTTAACGTCTCCGAACTTTTTGCTTACTACATTATTAGCTTGTGGTTTATTGGCAAACTTTACGACCATATAACATTTCAACAAGCTGGGGTACTCTTGCCAGCGTAATAATTGAAGATAAAGTTATAAAAAGATTAAGCTTAATCATCTACTGATTAAGCTTTTTTTGATGCAGAAGTTTATTTTTGTTATTAAGTATTTTTATGTAACTTCACATAAGTTTGAAGTCATGTAGGGGTAAAACCGTAGACTAAGTTTTAGAAACCCCGTAAGGCAAGACAGCCGTTAAAAAAT
>NZ_KV820459.1:32746-34312 GCF_001815405.1 Peptoniphilus sp. HMSC075B08
ATTAGGTTCACGCGAAGCTCGCAAATAAAAAAATAGAGTCAGGACTTGCTGACTCTAGAGATTATTAGTTTTTTGTTTGGAACAACTTGAAGCGAGCAAGTTTTGAATTTTTAGGATGGCTGCCGCTCGGGGTTGTTGGCAAAGGCCCCTGCCAGGTCGTTGAAGGTGTTGGGGGTGGCCTGGAGGGGGAAGGACCAATCGAAAGGTCCTACACCCCCTCCGGATAAAGAATAGTAAAGCTTGGCTTTACAAAAACCTTATTAAATAAATCCTTTTATTAAAAAATTCTTAAAGAAATTTTCTTTAGTTCATTGGTACTACTTTTAACTCTTTAGAGACTTTATTAAGCACCTCGCACCCATCTTCTGTTATTAACACCAAATCCTCTATCCTAACTCCAATTCCTTCTTCTAAGAGATAAATTCCTGGTTCTATGGAGAAGATTTGTCCTACTTCTATGATGCTGTCGTTTACTGATGATACGTCGCCTTCTTCGTGGCATTCTAGTCCTATGGAGTGGCCTGTCCTGTGGGTAAAGTATTTGCCATAGCCTTTTTCTTCTATAAAAGATCTTGCGGCCTTGTCTACGTCTGACATTTTGTTGCCCGGTTTTGCTACAGCGATTCCTCTAAGGTTAGCTTCTTTTACTATTTCATAAATTTCTCTGGCACGGTCACTTACCTCGCCGATAAATACTGTACGTGTCATGTCTGATGCGTAATTTTTATAGATTCCTCCAATGTCAAGGACTACGCAGTCGCCGACCTTGCCTTTTGTGTTGTCTGTGGAGTGGTGGGGGTCTGCTGCTAATCTTCCGTAGGCTGTGATTGGCTCAAAGGAAACTTCTTCCACTCCGTGAGCCTTGTAGATTTCCTTTAGCTTTTGAGAAAGTTCTTTTTCGCTTAGGCCCTTTACCACCCAAGGGATAAGTTCTTCCATGACCTTGTCGTTGATGGCAGAGGATTCACGCATCAATTGTTTTTCTTCCTCGTCCTTGATCCTTCTAACGTGATCAACTATTGTGGATCCATTTACATATTTTTTGTCTGGGAAGATCTCTTGTAGTTTTAGTAGGAACTTTGCAGACCAAAATTTGTCGATTCCTATAAGTTGGTCATCTTTTATAAACTTGGAAAGTTTTTCGATTCCGTCTTCTATGTCGTTGTACCAAATAAAGTCAACTCCAGCCTCTTCTTCTTGAGGGAAGAGCTCGTTGATAAGGAGTTTTACGTCCCCATCCCTGTGGATGTAGAGGGCAAGGGCTCTTTCGCCTGGTTCAATCATCCTGTCAAGGAGATAAAAAATTGCGTAGGGGTCAGAGATTATCATGTGGTGAAGATTTTCTTCTTCCATTTTATTTATAAGTCTATCAATTCTATTCTTGTGCATAGTGTGTCCTCCGTTTCTTTTTTTAAAATATATCATAAAATTAGATTTATAGCCAATCAAAGATTGGAAGGGAGGTTTTATAAAACCTTAGAAAAGATTTTATCTTTATAATATTTTTCTAAAGCCTAAGGCTTTAATTCTTCTTTTGGAGGGGATTTAGGGCGTTTCGATCCGCCC
>NZ_KV820459.1:34412-41634 GCF_001815405.1 Peptoniphilus sp. HMSC075B08
CCGAACTTTTTGCTTACTGCCTTATTAGCTTGTGGTTTATTGGCTGAGATTATTTCCTTATAACATTTCAACAAGCTGGTGCATCATTGCCAACGTGACAAATGAAGACAAAGTTATAGAAATATTAAGCTTAATCATTTATTGATTGGGCTTTTTTTAGTATTTATGATATTATTGCCAAAATCTCGGCAAATAGAATATAATAAAAGAAAAAGTGAAGGGGGGATAATCTTGGAAAGTTTTAAGGAAATTGATCAAGCACTTGATAAGTTAAGAATAGATATAAAAAATATTTCACCATCTATCCTTGAGAAAATAGAGGAAGATTTTGCACTTAGATTTACTTACGAGTCCCTAAAAATTGAAGGCAGCAGCCTATCCTTCCAAGAAGTCAAAGACCTACTGGCAAGCATCTCTTCCAAAACAGACAAGGAATAAGAGTTTCAAAGTTAGACTTAAAACCCTCTCGAATTTGAGAGCTTTTAAAGAAAAAATTAGGTGATTTTTTGAAAAAAACTAGAAAAATTGAAGAGAATTCATTTAAAAATAGGGAAATTGACTCACTTGAAGATGAAATGGACATAAAGCTTGCAATTTCACGACTAAAATCAGCAAAAAATGAAGAATTTGTCTCACAAGAGGACTTTGAAAAATTATTCGGCGTAAAATTAGATGCAGTTGCTCCTCTTAAAGATGAGGAAATAGAATAAATTTATTTTTCTAAAATAAAATTGCCTTTTAAATGCCAAGTCCATCTTCATAAATATCGAGGTGTAACATGGATAAAAAAATTAAAAATTAATAAAGAAGAAGATAAAGTCTTTGAAGAAGCTAAAAAATTTGTTGAAGAACACATTGATGCTTTTAAAGAATTGGCTGATGGACCTGACACAAATATGGAAAAATCCCAAGAAGCTTATAAAAACTTAGACAATGTAAAAGGTGAGCTTATGGATAAGTATGACAAAGCCTTTAAAGAACTTGCCAAATCAAAAAAGCTACGCTGTTTTCGCAAATGAAAACAAAAGCGTAGCTTTTTTGATATAATATAAAAATTTAAAATAAAAATTAACCTTTAAATTCAAGTTTCAATTGCATTCCAAGTCCACTTGCTAGTTTTTTTAACATTTTTAGACTTGGATTTCTTGTACCATTTTCAATTCTACTGATGTCTGCTTGATTAATCCCAGTTTTTTCGGACAAGTCCTTTTGTGTTAGATTAAGATTATTACGAGCTATAATCATGGCTTCTATAATGTCGTATTCCGGAGCAAGTGCATCATATTCTGACTTAATTTCATCATTTTTTAAAATTTCCTTTTTGTAATCATTGTAAGCTCTCATAAAAATCTCCTTTCAAAATCTTTTTTATATTTAATAGCAAGTTCAATTTCAGATCTTGGAGTTTTATTACTCTTTTTAACAAAACCATTGGTTAAAACTATTCTTTTATCAAAAATAAAAAAATAAAAGATCCTAGTTATGTCACTAGATTGTTTTGTTCTTAATTCAAAAATACCATCACTTAACTTCTTTGAAAAATGTTCTCTAAGATTATTGCCAAACTTTTCCAATAGATCGATATCTTTTAAAGTTTTCGCCAATAATTTAGGGCTTAAAGAATCTAAAAATTCTTCAACAGGAACTTTGCCATCTTCCTTATCATAAAATATAATTTCATACATACCAGTTTACCTCTTATACAAATATAATATGGTGTATAAGACATATTGTCAAGGGGAAATCTAAAGCCTAAGGCTTTAATTCTACTCTTGGAGGGGACTTAGGGCGTTTCGATTCGCCCTTGTCCCCTCCAAACCTCCCCTTACCACCCCCAACGACCTGTCAGGGGCCTCTGCCAACAACCCCGAGCGGCAGACAGCCTAAAATTCAAAACTCGTTAAGATTACACTTTTGAAATTTAAAAACTAACAATCAATTAAGATTTGATTTCAATTACTCATAAAGTCAATAGCTTAACTCAAACAGTTGAATTTTTTAACGTCTGTCTTGCCTTACGGGGTTTTTCTCCCTCAGTTCGTGGTTTTACCTATGCACTGCTTCAAATTTATGTAAAGTTATTTAACAAAACCTAAAAACGATTAAAAACTTGCAAATCAAAAGAAGCTTAGTCAGTATTGATTAAGCTTCTTCTTTTTTACAGCTTAATAATTATCTATGAGTTTATAAACTTCTATGGCTTCATAAGGAACTACATCTTAATAATGAGCAGTGAGGCTATAAGCTTCCATGACTTCATAAAGAGCTATAACTTTATACTTAAGCAGTGATCTGATCGAGTGTATCTAATGAGCAAAAAAATTGGTTATGCGTTAAAAATTTTCAACTGTTTGAATTCGCGAAGCGAATGAGTTTTGAAAATTTAGCATGGCCGATTTTTTTGGACTCAACGTACGTGGGGTGAAGGGGGTGGTTTGGAGGGGCAAGGGGCCTCACGATGCCCCTACGCCCCTCCAATATTGATTCGCAAAGCTCTGCTTTACAAAAACTTTTAAAGATGGAATCTTTACGTTATACAAATAAGAAATTAAAGCCTTAGGCTTTACAAAAACTTCTTGAAGAAGAAATCTTTATACTATATAAAAGAAGAATTAAAGTCAAGGGATTTATGAATCAATCTAAAAGCCTTGGGTTTTTTAACAACCTTCTTCTTTACTATATAAGAAATCTATTTCTATAGAAGAAAATATTATTTATAGAAGAAACCCCTTTCTTTATTATTTCTTTAACCCCTTCCTTTCTTTCCCAAAAGAAAAGAAAATAAAAATTGCAATCCTGTAACCCTTTTGTTATAATTCTACATACGGTCAAAAAAGGCCGCCTCTATTAGCGCAGAAAAGCGCCAAGTAAAACACAATCACAACATAGTTAAGAAGATATTGTTAAACATGACAATCTATAAACTTTATGTAATGTAATTGTAATTTTACAAAGCAAATTTCTAGTGTATAATAGAGACACAAGAGGAACATGACAACTAAATAAAACCAAAAGGCGATATTTATTTGTCGACCTCTATATAGTCGAGATAGTTCAGTCTCGGCGACAAAAGTTTGAGACTTTTGTAGAATCTACAAAATTTTTAAGGAGGTCGAAAGACAAATGAACAAGAAAATTATTTCTCTAGTACTAGCACTAGTTATGGTACTAGGAACATTCACAAGTGTCTTCGCGGCTGAACCAACAAAGAAAGCAGAAGCTAAAAAAGCTGAAGCTGGAGAAAAAGTTGAAAAAGTAGTTGGAAAAGATAACAAAATCCAATACGTAATCGACAAAAAACTTGTTGAAGGCTACGAAGATGGAAACTACGGACTTGATAAAAACATCAAGAGATCCGAAATCACAAGATTACTTGTACTTGCTAACGGTAACGAAGAATTAGCAAAACAACTACAAGGATCAATGAAAATCTACTCTGACGTAGATACTAAGCACTGGGCAAACGGAGTTATCTCAGTAGGAACTACAGTTCCATCTGACGCTAACGGAATTGCTATGCTAGCAGGATACCCTGATGGATCATTCAAGCCAGAAAACGACGTAACTTATGCTGAATTAGCAAAAATGCTTGTAGTTCTTGCTAAAAAAGACCTTACAGCAGACATGGTTAAAAACGCTAAATGGGCAACTTCATGGATGACATGGGCAGCTCAACTAGGAATTCTTGACGACGTAAACGTTGTTGATTCTAACAAAGCAGCTAACAGAGCGGATGCATTCACTATGGTTTACAATGCTCTTTACACAATGAAAGAATTCAAGAGAGTTCCAGCTAACGAAACAAGAGGTATTATCTCTAACCTTACAAAAGACGTTTTAACTCTTAACCAAGATTCTAAAATGGAATACAAGGTTACAGGAGAAACTGTATTTGTAACAGGACACAATGCTTCAAGACAACAAGTAGTTAGACTTAACGAACTTAACCTTAAGACAGATGATTACTACCTAGGTTCACTAGTTAGAATCCTTGTTAACGAAAAGAACGAAGTTACTCACATTATCGAACTTGGTAACCCAGCAGTACTTGCTAGAGGCGAAAATGCTGTAGCAGGTAAAGTTGTTGAAAACGACATTTGGAGAGGCGTTGCTGATAACACTGTAGAAACTGTAAACCCAGTTGCTAAATCAGCTGCAGAAGCTCAAAAACTTATCAAAACTGGCGAATCTTATGCAACAGTTAAATTCAATGACAACAACATTGATGCTAAATACATTAGATTCCACAATGTAGATAAAGTTAAAGATAATATCATTGACCTTAAGATCAATGACAAGACTGAATTCTATGTAGCTAACCCAGCTAACAACCAAATGAAAAAAGTTGCTAACGTTAACGAAGCACTTTCACTAATTGGTTTCCATAACTATAAGGACTATAAGATTGCTGGCGTTTACGCTGGATTCGATTCTGACGGACTTGGAAGAAACTGGAAAGCTATCAAATACAACACAGCTGACAGACACACTGCAAAAGTTGTAGTATTCAACTTTGTAAACAAAGCTGCTGAAGGAGAAAAATACAGAGTAATCGAATCTTCTTCTTCAAAATTCATGACAACTCTTGAAAACACTGACGGTAAACTATTCGATAGAAACAATGTATATGATACAGCAAGATTCCCACTAGAATATGGTGACAAACTTGACGTTATCGAACTTGATACTGTTAGAGAAGGTTCAATTTACAATACTCTAATTGACCACTCTAAGACTGAAAAATACCCAATCGTTAAGATCACTAAAGTAGATGACGATAAGAAATTTATCGAAATTGAAGACCTTAATGGAGAAAAAACATTCTTAGACATCAGAGATGCTGATATCTTCTCTGCTGAAAGATATGGTAAGCTAGAAGAAGGAACTTCTATCCAATTTAGAGTTGAAAATAAAGACAGCAACGTAGCTGAAATTATTTCACTTCTTGGAGATGCTAAACTTAAAGGCTCAATGGTAGGCGTACTTCCAACAGCTGACAAGGCTCAAAGAGTTGGAGAACTAGTTGAAGTTAAAAACGTTAACGGTGTTTACCACATGGTAGTTAAAGTTGACTACAACCTATTTGACGAAGCTGACAAAAACGGATATGCAACATACATCGTTGCTGACGAATATGTAGAAGGTCTAAAGGCTAACATTGGTAAAGACATTGCTTTCAAAGTATTCGAAAGAAACAACAATGGTCTATACATTGCAACTGATATCAGATTAAATGATGAAGATCAAACTAAACTTGTAAGAAAACCTGGTCAAGTTACAATTGATGAATATTTAGCAAAACAATATGCTAATATCTTAGAAGCAATTGAAAACTTAACACCAGCAGACAAAGTTACAGCTGATAATGCAGATGCTGTTGCTAAAGAAGTTGCTAAAATTGAATCTGAATTAGATAATAAAACAGAATTCAAATTAACAAGTGAAAATAAAGATCACGCTAAAAAATTAGCTGATGTTAAAACAGCTGTTGAAAACGCAAAAAAAAACTGAAAAATGAGGAAGATTTAAAGAAAATCTTCGCTGATTCAGTTAAAGCTGAATATGCTAATGTAAAAGGCGTTAAAGACGTTCTTGATTTAAAATATGACCCAGCAACAAAAACAGCTACAGTAGTTATTCTTGACAAAGAAGCTACTTTTAATAATGTTAAAGAAACAGGAACTATGGTAGCTCTTGGAAACGTAGCAAATGGTGCAAACCTTAAATACTACCAAGTTGAAAATCAACCAAAACAAGAAATTTCTGAAAACAAAAAAGATAACAGAGATAATCTTTTAGCAGACTTATTTGCTGCTACAGGTGCAGATCCAAGTAAGCTTGGCAACTTTGTAGGTAAAGAAGTAAAAGTAACTGCTCACCTTGAAAAAGGTGACGTTAAAGCTACTGACGTTTACACTGTAAAAATTGTTGAAGGTCAAGCTAAATAATTAGTCTAACTAATTAATGAAAAACTCGAGGGAAACCTCGGGTTTTTCTTTTTTTTTACATAAAAATTTATTGGAATAAATTTAAAATTTTAACTTTCGTAGATTATATTAAATTTTCTTAATATTATAGATTTATTTCATTCATTATAAGTCTGTAAAGTCATAGAAAAGCCTGTTGTTTTGTGGTATTATGATGGTATGAAAATATTAAATTTTTCTAATTATAAGGAGGTAATAATATGTCAAAAAAAGTTAATTCTTTGATCTTAGTTTTGATTTTTATGGCACTAACATGCACTAATGCATTTGCAGCGCCAGAATTCCAAACAAGTGCTAATAAAGATCAAAAGATAAAGACTTTACAAGACCAGGGTTATCTACATGGCTATGCAGATGGATCTTTAAAACTTGAAGACAAGATCAAGAGAAGCGAATTTGCAACAGTTATTGTATATGCCCTAGAAAAGCAAGATTTAGCTAAAGAGTTACAAGGAAAATCTGAGCCCTTTACAGATGTAAAGAAAGAATATTGGGCTAATGGAATTATTTCTGTAATCAAGGATGGAAAAGGTTTAAATAATAATATAAGTATTATTGCGGGTTATCCAGATGGGACTTTTAAACCTGAAAACAAAATTTCCAATGCAGAAGCAATTAAGATGTTAGTTTGTCTAAAAAAATCAGACCTAACAAAGGAAATGATTGACAATGCAAAGTGGCCAACATCTTGGATAGCTTGGGCAAAAGAAGAAGGAATTATTGGTAAAAACTCAAACATTAGTGAAGACTTGGACTATTCAGCAGAAGCACTAAGAGGCGATGTTTTTACAATGTTCTATAATGGTTTTATGGAAAGTGATAAAAAGACTTCAGAAAATCTAAAATCACCCATAAAATCTGTGCCTGTTATTAATGTAAGGGATACTAGAAGGGGATACAGGGAGTCTCACTCATACAATCCACCTTTCAAGTATGAAGAAGGAAGACCTTTGACACCACTTACACCAGCAGAACCATACATTCCGTTAACACCGTTAGAACCAGCGGAACCTTATATTCCTTTGACACCCTTAGAACCGGCTGAGCCATATATTCCTCTAACACCGTTAGAACCAGCAGAACCTGTTGAAGAAGTGAAAGAATATACATTGACAGCAGGAGAGGAAGTAGAAGGTTTAACAAAAGCAAAAGACAATGGGAAATATGATAAAGGAATAGAAATTACTTTTACAGTTAAAGAAGAAGCTGGAAAGACAGTAAAAGTAGAAAAAGTT
>NZ_KV820459.1:41734-160944 GCF_001815405.1 Peptoniphilus sp. HMSC075B08
GCCCTCCGACTAAAAATTTCAAACTACTCGCTACGTTTCACTTCGCTCGCTCGAACAGTGAAATTTTCTTAACGTCTCCGAACTTTTTGCTTACTAACTTATAACTATTTATCTTATTGGCAAACTTTACGACCTTATAACATTTCAACGAGCTGGGGCATAATTGCTAACGTGACAATTGAAGATAAAGTTATAAAGGAATTAAGAATTATTTGTGAAGTTATAACTTTTTAGGACTTCTTAAGAAACTACAACTTAATAATTAGTTATAGGGTGATAAAATTTCATGACTTCTTTACTAAAACTGACTTTAGTTTAAGTAGTGAGCTAATGGGGTTGCATAAAATGAGCAAAAAAATTGGTTATGCGTTAAAAATTTTCAACTGTTTGAATTCGCGAAGCGAATGAGTTTTGAAAATTTAGCATGGCCGATTTTTTTGGACTCAACGTACGTGGGGTGAAGGGGGTGGTTTGGAGGGGCAAGGGGCCTCACGATGCCCCTAAGCCCCTCCAATAAGACATATAAAAGCGTCAGCTTTTAAAAACTTTTTTTAAGATTTTACAATTTTATAAAAATAAAAAAATCTGTAGTTCCCTACAGATTTTTCTCATTTCTTTAATTTTGCGTAAGCTCTCTTATTATATTTTCTACTTTTGATGGCATGGTAAATTCGTGGTCGCCTGGTTGGAAGCTAGATACTCCCAGTCTATTGCATTCTTCCACGAAGGCCTTGTCTGATTCTATGGCTCCAAGGTCTAGGAGCTTTTTGCCTACTTGGGCAGGTCCTTCGCCTTCAGCGATGTTTAGCTTATAAGTTTTGAGTTCAATGCCTGCAATTTCTGCAAGGATTTCTTTTACCTTCATGTCCTTGTCAAATTCATAGGCACCTGGGACAATCTTGTCCCCAATTTGCATATCTTCTGCAAGGTCCTTATAAGTTGCCATGTCTGCGATTAGGCCCTTGGAAATTAAAAGTTCTCCAAGGCTATCTAGGTTTGTTCCTTCAGGAACTGTAAAGGTATTTACATTTTCATCTTCTTCGTCTTTTTTATCTTCATCCAATAGGACAACGGGCTTAACAGCTTTTTCTTCTCTTAGGCCTGTTGCTACAAGGATCTCTCCGTAAGTTTTTTTAACTTCGTCTACAATTCCAATTTTTATATCTTTTGTGGATATTGAATTTAGGTAAAGGGAATCCATCCTCCACTTGATTACAAAAATTAGGAATAAGAAGAAAAGTATTGATAATAAAACTTGGCAGAGTTTAATAAAAAAGAGCTTGCCTTTGTTAAAATTATTCAAAATAAACCTCTTTTCATCATGTTTTGATATAATTATATCAGCAAAGGCTTAAAATGAAAAGTTTGGAGATTTTATGAGAAAAATTATTATTAATAAAAATGACGAGGGAAGAAGGCTAGATAGGTTTTTGAAAATCTACTTTGAAAAAGCCCCTCTTTCCTTTATTTATAAAAATTTAAGAAAGAAGAATATTAAGGTCAATGGGAAGAAGGCCAAGCCCGAGGACATCTTAAGTGATGGGGACGAGATAAAATTATTTTTGGCAGAGGAAACTATTGAGAAGTTTAAAAAGGATATTAGGAAGTCCAAAAATTCTAAGCTGCCAGATATTTTGTATGAAGATGATGACATAATACTTGTGAAGAAGCCCATCAACATGCTCACTCACAATGATTCTAAGGGATACCAAGACAATGCTCTTGATAGGATGGTGGACTATCTAATTGCCAAGGGAGATTATAATCCTAGGCTTGAGAAGTCCTTTAGGCCTGCTTTTGTAAACAGGCTCGACAGGAACACTTCTGGCATTTTAATTGGGGCAAAAAATTTGAAATCCTTGCAGGACTTAAACAAAGCCATAAAAAATAGAGAGATAAAAAAACTCTATGTCACTCTTGTGGCTGGAGAAGTCAAAAAAGATTTTGATGTTGACATCAACCTAAAGAAGACAGGCAATAATGTCATGAAAAAGGCCTCAAGAGACGAAGGAAAGAGGGCTCTTACAAAGTTTAAGGTTCTCGTGTCTCAAAAGGACTACTCACTTCTTTCTGTCAACTTAATTACTGGTAGGACCCACCAAATTAGGGCATCCTTGAAGGAAGAGGGCCTTGCCATTGTTGGGGACAGGAAGTATGGGGACCCTAGGATCAACAAGATCTTTAGGGAGAGGGGACTGGACTCGCAGTTCTTGCACAATTATGCCATAGTTTTTGAGTCAGATGCCTTTAAAAATCTAAGGGGAAAGTCCTTTGTCTACCTACCTGACGGAAAGATGAAGACTATAGCCGAGGATATTTTTAAGATAAATTTAGGTGATTTATTAAATGAAGAAAATAATTTTTAGGTCTCCCAAGGAAGACTTAGGATTTGAAAAATTAAAGGGCGAGAGGACTTTATTTATCTTGCCCTCTCAATCTGCTATAAATTTTTACATAAGGGACATGCTGGGAAGGGGCATGGACATAAATAAGGCTGAGTTCGAGACCTTTGATGGGATTGGAAGGAGAAATAGGGCAAAAAGGCCTGATTCTATTTTAAAATATCTTGTCCTTTCAAAAATTCTCAAGGAAAACTTAAGGGATCTTAAAATTTTTCCTGAGACTGTGGATATAATTTTGGGTTTTTTTGATGACATTGCAGAAAATTATTTGGATTCAAGTGATATTGAGAAGATTCCCGGAGAAATCTTTAAGGACTTGGGGAGAGTCTTTGATATTTATAGGGACTATTTTGCAGCCAGGTCCCTTGACATCTATGGGAGGGTTAAGGAAGACTCCATTAGGGGGACTAGGTTTGACACCATAATTATTTCTGGTTTTTTGGAGTTTGGCAAGGCTGAAGAAGAGATAATAAGAATTTTGTCGGGAATTGAGGGGAAAAATATTTTTATAGACATCCCCTTTAATTTTATGGAGTCAGACCTTCTTGATGGACTTATAAAAAACTTACAAGCCTATGGCTTTGAACTTGAGGAAAGAGAAGGGCTTGATTACAAAAAGGAAATTGATAGAGAAAAGATAAAAATCTTGTCTTCAAAGGATAATTTTTATAACTTATTTTTTTCGAACTTGAAGCTGCTTTTGAAGGAAGAAAAAGTTAGTGACCTGACAATTTTAAGTGGATCTCCTAGTATTTCGGAAAAAGTTCGTCAAAGGGAAGGCTTTGAAGGTCTAGAATTTAACCTTCCAAGTAAGGAGAGATCCCTACTTGAAAGGGAATTTGTCACGCTTTTAGATTATTTTCTCGACAAGTCCAAGGAAAATACCTTGAAAAGGGTCCGTCTATCTTATTTTCCTTTGCCACTTGATGTCATAAATCTTGAAGCAAGTTTAATGGCCTATAATTTTAAAAATATAGGTGACATAGATTTTTCTAGGATCAAGGACCTTAGGCTCAATGAGGGAGAACTGGATGATTTTTTAAGTGGAGTTCAACTTCTTCAGGAAGAAAAAATTTCTTTCAAAGAAGATGTGACTTATTATTTGGAATTTTTCAAAAACTATCTGGAGACTGCCAGAGGAAAAATTGAAAATGACTTAAAGAGAAATCCTGAAAGTCCAAGAAGACGTGATCAGAGATTTTTGGAAGAACTTGATGAGGTCCTTGTAAAGATGGAGGGCTTGGGAGACTTTTATGAGTCCCTAGGCCTCGATGACTTTGTCTTGATATTAAAAAAATATATGGAAAAGATTAGGCTTGATGAGGTCCAAAACCTTGAAGGTCTAGAGATTTCGAGCCAGGCTTCTAACTATTATAGGGACTTTAAAAATTTAATCTTAATAGGCTTTGACCATTCATACCAAGAGGACAAGAAGGCAAACTTCATCTACAAGAAGGAGACCCGAGGGGCCATGGAAAGCCTTGGTCTTGTAAGGGATAATTTTAAGAGAGACTATTTTTATTTGATTTATGATTTACTTGTGGCAGAAAAGGTCTTGATCCTAACTGGCGATAGGGAAAGAGGTTTTTCAAAAGTCTTAAACTCTTTAATTTTTGACCTGGACCTAGAAGTAAAGGAAGTTGAGAAAATTTATGAAACGGGAAGGCTTTACAGGACAAGAGAGGTCAAGGACCACAATTATATAATTGATGACAAAGAGCTTGGGGAGGTTAACAAGAAGATTTCTGAAAGATCCTATTCTGTGACAGACTTTGACATCCTAAAGGACTGCCCGAGACGCTTTCTCTTTGAGAGGGTCTACAGGATAGGCAAGCTGGAAAAAGATTATGAGGACAGGTTTTATCTTGACCTGGGAGAAAAATACCACAGGGTTTTGGAAAAGTATTTCAAAAAAGAAGATGACTTTAATGAAGACAGTTTGTTAAAAATTATTTTGGAAGTTGAAAATCTTGGGGACTTTGATGACCTTTCCTTCTTGGAAAAAGTTTCTGTCCTAAATTCTCAAAGGATACTTGGAGATTATATAAAGAAGGACTTGGAGGGCCAGGCCAAGTATGGTTACAAGCCAGCTTATTTTGAAGAGGGCTTTGAAACTGAAATTGCCGGTCTAAAGATAAGGGGAAGGATTGACAGGATTGATGCCCTTGGTGACAATGAAATCCTCATGGACTACAAGAGGTCCTCTGTAAAAAGGAAAAAGGATATCGAAGAGCTAAAGTCCTTCCAAATGCCTCTTTATGCTATAGGTAGAAAAAAACTGGGTAAGAATATATCGATGGCGGCCTACGGGTCAGTCAAGAGGGGAGAAGTTTCCACTGTGATAAAAAATTCCGACATCCTGCCAAAGGACGATAGGGGACAATATTATTTCACAGAGGAAGACTTAAATGAACTCCTAAATAAATTTGAAGATGAGATAGAGAGTCTGGCTTCTTCTATAAGGTCTGGTGACTATGAGTCTTCAAGTGACTGTAAAAATTGTGATTACCTAGAGATTTGCGAGAACAAGGAGAATTTTAATGGATAAAAAAGAATTGAGAAAAAAATATACAAAAGTAAGAGCAGATGTTGAGGACAAGGAAGACAAGGATAGGCTAATAAGAGAAAACTTGCGACAACTTGATATCTACAAGAAGGCAAAATCTGTTTTTGTTTTTATCTCTTATAAGTCCGAAGTTGATACAAGAGGAATAATTGAAGATATCTTGGCCGATGGAAAGAAACTTTTAGTTCCCCTTGTTAAGGGCAGTGAGATGATTGCCGTTGAAGTCAAGGGGATTGATGACCTTGAGCCAAACAAGATGGGGATTTTGGAACCAAAATCTGGAGATGAAGTGACAGATGTGGACTTAACTATTACACCGGGACTTGCCTTTGACAAAAGAGGCTACAGACTTGGCTACGGTGGAGGCTACTATGACAAGTTCTTTGCCAAGGTGGACACAATAAGGATGGGGATTGGATATTCTGACCAATATGTGGAAAGCCTTGTTCACGAAGGCTATGACAAAGCCTTGGAATATCTCTTGACTGAAGAAGGGCTGATTGAATTTGAATAATTATAAGAGAAGATATCCAAGAATAGAAGCCAAGACTTGGAAGTGGGTCCTGTCCCTCTTCCTTGCCATAGGGTCCTTCTTCTTAGTTAGCTTGGTCTTTGCTCTTTTGGGAATTGAAAATGAAATCCTTATGGCCCTTTTGATAAGTGCCTTGTCCCTAATGTCCCTTTGGGTGGTGGACAGGAGATTTATTTTAAAAATTTTCTTGCCCCTAAAGATGAAAGACCTTTTATATATTTTAATAGGACTTGGTTTTTCCTTTGTGGCAGTAATTTTTGCATCAATTGTAATGGCTCAAATGGGAGTCCAAGGTTCAGCCAATCCAATTTTTGATATTTTGACTGATGAAAATATAAAGAGGTTTATTGTATCCACTATGGTTCAGTTTATTGCCGAGGAAATTATCTTTATCATTCCTTTCTTGTTTGTAATTAATAAGATGAAGACAAAGAATGATAAATTAAAGACCTTTGTGGCAATACTCCTGTCATCAGTGATTTTTGGGGCCATGCACCTTTCAACTTACAACTTTAACATTGTCCAGGCAGTCCTTGTGATTTCCATAATTAGAACTGGACTTTCCATGTCCTATGTCATATCAAAGAACTTGACAGTGACTTACTTAGTCCACATGATTTACGACTGGGTCTTGATTTGGATTTACTTGGCAGCAGGACAAATGGCCTGATTTAATAAATGTTTGTGACTTTATAAATTATTATGAAGTTATGAAAAGTTATGAGTTAGTAAATTATTATGAAGTCGTGAAAAAATGTGACTTTGTAAATCTTAATAAATTTATAGAAAAATGTGACTTTGTAAATCTGAATAAATTTATAAAAAAATATGACTTTGTAGATTATTATGGGGCCATGAAAAACTAGAAAATTAAAAAACTAAATAAGCTTGTAAAAATAACAAAACCACGACTTGATAATCGTGGTTTTCTTTTGCGTAAAATTAAATTGAAATTTCCTTGAAGCCATTGCCAAGGATTTCTGATGTGTCAGAAACTGTGACAAAGGCATCCTTGTCAGTGTGCTTTACTATTTGTCTAAGCTTAACGAGCTGTCTTGAAGAGCAAACAACGTAGAGGATGTAGACGTCCTTCTTCTTGTAGGAAGTCACTCCCTTGATATAAGTTGCTCCCCTGTGAACTTCTGCATAAATTTCTTTGGCAATCTCTTCATTATAATCAGAAATAATTAGGACTTGCTTTTGCTTGCCCACTCCCAGTTGGATCCTATCAATAACAGTGTAGTTAATAAACATTAGGATAAGTGTGAAGAGAACCTTGTCAATGGAATAAAGGTAACCAAGGCAAGAAACTATTATGAGGTTAATGGCCATTAGGACGTTGCCAATAGTTATGTTAAATTTCTTCTTTAATATAGCAGCTATTATGTCCAGGCCACCAGTTGATGTTCCATTCCTAAAGGCAAAGCCTGCGCCAATTCCATTTAAGAGGCCACCAAATATACAGGCAAGGATGGGCTCCTGAGTGAGATAAAATCCTGGGGCAAGTTTTTCGAAAAAGGAAATGAACATAGATAGAAGAAAAATTACAAGGGTTGAAAAAAATGTAAAGTCCTTATCTAAAAATATGAGACTTAAAATTGATGTTGGAAGGTTCAACAAGAAGACTAGTAGGGGAAGGCTAAGGCCTGTGACATTGGAAGTCAAAATTGATAGACCTGTGAGTCCTCCCGATATAAGTAGGTTGGGTTTAATAATATATGTAATTGAAAAGGCAGTTATTATGCTACAAAAGATTACAGAAAGCAATTTCCTGCCAAATGTTTTAGAAAAAATCCAGTCCTTTAGACTAACTTTTTGTAAGTTCACACTATCACCTCAGTTGTTATGATACACTATATTAAAGGAAATTATAAGCTATAAATTTATTAAATAGAAGGATCTTATATGGAGAAAAAATTGGTAAAATGTAATGAGAAAGCTTGGAGCCTTAAGGCTTTAGCAAGTTAGTGAAAATGATTACAGGACTGAAAAAGCTAAGATTTTTCTAGGATAAAGGGAATTTATCTAATAATAAAATATAGATTAAAAATAATAAAAAAAAGGGCCATTGTTTACGAATTGAATTAATAAGGGCAAAAAAAAATAAAATGATTAAACTAAAATTATAATTTCAAACAATTAGTTAAACTTAGTGGCCTTGCTTGAACTTAATATTTCTATTTGCTATAATTAAGACTGTAAGAAATGGTTATCATGATTATACATAAAGGAGAGTGTTAAAAATGACAGATACTTTAAATCCGTTAGTAGCAGCTCAACAAAAAGTTAAGGCTGCATGTGACAAGCTAGGTTGTGACCCAGCTGTTTATGAAATTCTAAAAGAACCTGAAAGAGTAATTGAAATTTCTATTCCAGTAAAGATGGATGATGGTTCAGTTAAAGTTTTCAAAGGTTGGAGATCAGCTCACTCAACAGCAGTTGGTCCTGCTAAAGGTGGATGTAGATTCCATCCAAATGTAAACCTTGACGAAGTTAAGGCTCTTTCACTTTGGATGACTTTCAAAGGTGGCGCACTTGGCCTTCCATACGGTGGAGGAAAAGGTGGAATTTGTGTTGACCCATCAGAACTTTCTGAAAGAGAATTAGAACAACTTGCAAGAGGTTGGGTAAGAGGACTTCACAAATACCTTGGAGAAAGAATTGATATTCCAGCTCCAGACGTTAACACTAACGGACAAATTATGTCTTGGTTCATTGATGAATATATCAAACTAAACGGAGACAGACAAGATATAGGAACTTTCACAGGTAAACCAGTTGGACTTGGTGGATCTGAAGGAAGAAACGAAGCAACAGGATTTGGTGTTGCTGTAGTAACTAGAGAAGCTGCTAAACGTGAAGGAATTGACTTCAAACACGCTAAAATCGCAGTTCAAGGTTTCGGTAACGTTGGATCTTTCACAGTTAAAAACATTGAAAGACAAGGCGGAAAAGTTTACGCTCTAGCTGAATGGGACAAAAAAGAAGGAAACTACGCTCTATACAATGAAAATGGACTAGACTTCAAAAAACTTCTTGAATACAAGAACGAACACCACACACTAATCGGCTACCCAGATGCAAAACAAATCTCAGCTGATGATTTCTGGACAGGCGAATGGGATATCTTAATTCCAGCAGCTCTAGAAAACGTAATTACTGGTGACGTTGCTCAAAAACTTAATGTTAAATTAGTTTGTGAAGCAGCTAATGGTCCTACAACTCCAGAAGGAGACAAGGTTCTTACTGAAAGAGGAATCAAACTTACTCCAGACATCTTAACTAACTCTGGTGGAGTTCTAGTTTCTTACTACGAATGGGTTCAAAACCAATACGGAATGTACTGGACAGAAGCTGAAGTAGAAGAAAAACAAGAAGCTGACATGATGAAAGCTATTGAAGGCGTATTCGGCGTTTGTGACGAATTTGATGTAGTTCCTAGAGAAGGAGTTTACATGTACGCTATCCAATCAATTGACAAAGCTATGAAACTTAGAGGATGGTATTAATCCCTACAGTTAAATAAATGCTAAAAAAACCGCAAGTTATCTTGCGGTTTTTTTTGTGTTTATTTTTATTGGGAAGGGATTTTTTAATTATTAATTATAAGTTATTGTTAATTAAATCTTTGTAACTTTATAAATATTTGTGACTTGGGAATTTTTTATCAAGTCATATTTTTTGTAGGCTTATAAGTAACTATGATTTAGAAAACTCTTATTAGTTAATAAATTTCCATGACTTAATAAATTTTTACTAGTTTATAAAAATTTATGACATAATAATTTTTTGTGATTTAGTAAATTTTTATGGACTAACAATTTTTTGTGACTTCCCAAGTTTCCATCAACTTATATTTTTTTAAATTATAAATTTCCATAAGATATTAATTTTTATGGTAATAATCTCAATAAAACCAGGTCCAATTTTGACTAGGACCTAGCAACTTGTTATCATTAAGGAAGAAGACCTTTAAGGAGGTAATTTAATGATAAAAAATATAGCCCACATTGGACTAACGGTTAGGGACCTTGACAGGTCAATTGAATTTTATAGGGATGTCCTTGGACTTGACTACAAGGGATACATGTATATGGAGGGTGAGTCAACAGACAGGCTCTTCAATGGCAAAGACATAAGGGCCAAGGTTGCCTACCTAAGTCCCATGACGGGAGAAGGCTGTCCTGATGTTGAACTTATTGAGTTTGAAAGAGGAGAAGTTAAAGATGATGAGCCTTCACTTTTTAAGACTTCAATATCAGAACTTTGTTTTGGGGTGGAAGATATAGAAGGATTTTATAAGGACTTACTTGATAAGGGAGTAGGAGTCATGTCTTCGCCACAAGTTTTTGACTCCACAGAATATGGCTTTGGCAAGAGCAAGGCCCTTTACTTTTATGATCCCGATGGGAATATCCTCGAAGCTATTGAGTCTCTTGACTAAAGTTAAATTTATAAGGGAGATTGAGCTAATAAGAAATTATTGGGACTAAAGAATTCATGACTTATAAAAAATAAAAAAATGCAAAAAAAAAATCTACTGAAAAATTCAGTAGACTTTTTATTATGGAGGCGACAACCGGATTTGAACCGGTGATAAGGGTGTTGCAGACCCGTGCCTTACCACTTGGCTATGTCGCCATAACAACATTAGTATAGCAGACAATGAAAAAAATTACAAGTGAAAATTTGATTTAAAATTTAAATAGGAAGAGAAGATAAAAAATCCTAGGCATAGTGAGACTTCTAGGATATTATATTTTTAAGGACAATTAAAGGAGGACGAAATGAAACTACTAATTTTAGTTGATAATAATAATGCCATTGCCAAAGATGGCGAGCAAATTATGTTTGTTGATGATGACCTTGAGATGTTCAAGAACTACACTACAAATAATATTATTGTAATGGGACGTAAGACTTTTGACGATATTGGAAGGCAACTTCCCAATAGGATATCTGTAGTCTTCACTAGGTCAAAAAAAGAAGACAAGGAAGACTTGTTTTATGTGAACTCAGAGGAAAAGCTTGATGAAATTATAAAAAAATATCCAGACAAGGAGGTCTTTGTCATTGGGGGAGCAGAAATTGTCAAACTCCTTTGGGATAGGATTGACGAACTTATTGTGACAAGGGTGGACACAGTGGTGGAAGGCGCCGACACCTTTATACCAGATTTTGACGATTTCAAATTACTTGATAAGACAGAAATAAAGGATCCAAATTACAGGGTCTACCATGAAAAATGGGTTAGGGAAAAATGAAAATTTTAATTGTTGAAGATGAGGAAAAACTTTTAAAGTCAATTAAGGAAGGCCTAGTTCACTCTGGCTATGCAGTTGACACTGCCCTTGACGGAGATGAGGGGTCCTTTATGGCCTTTACAAATTCTTATGACCTTATAATCTTGGATATCAACCTGCCTGGAAAGAATGGTTTTGAAATCTTAGAAGAGATAAGAGGCCATGACAAGGAAGTCAATGTCATAATGCTCACTGCCCTATCAGATGTTGACGACAGGGTTAGAGGACTTGACCTGGGAGCCAACGATTATATCTTAAAACCCTTCCATTTTGAGGAGCTAAAGGCCAGGATTAGGTCTCTTCTTAGGAGAAAAACTTCCATTAGTGACTCCCTTATAAGGGTCCATGGAGTTGAATTTGACACAATAAAGAGGACCTTCACAATAAATAAGGAACCTCTAAAGTTAACTGCCAAGGAAGCTGGGATCTTGGAATATTTATTTTTTAATTTGGGAAGGTATGTAACTGCTGAAGAGTTAATGGACCATGTTTGGAATGATGAGGTGGACCTCTTCTCCAATGTTGTGAGAGTCCACATGTCTGCCCTTAGGAGGAAGTTAAAGGACAGGCTTGGCAAAAATATTATAAGAAATGAAATTGGAAAGGGCTACATTATTGATGAAGAAAATTAAAAATGTGAAGAATACTCTTATCTTCAAACTTATCCTTTCTATTATTTTAATCTTTATTATAATGACGGCGACTTCCAATTATATTATTGGAAGGTATCAGGAAAAGAGAATCCAAGACATAGGGGAAAAACTTATATTGGAAGAGACAAAGAGGGGAAATGAAGATTATTTTATTGTCCTTGAGGATTCAAAGTTAAAGTCCACAAGGGAGATTAAAAACTTTTCCCTAATAGTTATGGGGTCTACCATTGCCCTTGGGTCCCTGGTCTATTATTTTTTAGTTTCCAGAAGTCTTAGGCCCTTAAAGGAATTAAAGGAGAGGGTCCAAGAAATTGACGTTGACAATGTAAGGGATGAAGAAAATATCTACATGCCAGGTCAGTCACAGGAGATTAGTGACTTGTCTCTTGCCTTTCAAAAATCTATGGATAAGATTTATGGGTCCTATGCAAGGGAGAAGGCTCTGTCATCATCCATTGCCCATGAGCTAAACACACCTGTTGCTGTGATGAAGTCTTCTCTTGAGATTTATCTAATGAAAAATAAAATTGAAGACCAAGAATTAAAGGAACTTCTGGAAAATTTTGATGAGAATATTGACAGGATTTCAAAAATTATTGAGTCACTTTTATTTTTAAATCGCAGGGAAAATGCAGTTTTAAGAAATTTTAACATAAGAGACTTGGTGGAAGAGATTGCCTTTGACCTGGAAGAACTAGCTGAAGAAAAAAATATAAAAATAGTTTCTAAAGTGGCGAGTAAAGAAATTTACACTAGCGATATCCTCTTGGAGAGGGTCCTTTACAATCTTGGGAAGAATGCCATTTCCTACAATAGAGATGGAGGAGATGTGGTCTTTGATTTCTCTGAAGATGATGAAAATTATTTTATCTATGTCAAAGACACAGGTCTTGGGATTGATGAAGAAGATAGGGAAAAAGTTTTTGATTTATTTTATAGGCTTGATGAATCGAGGAATAAGAAAACTGGTGGCTATGGAATTGGCCTAAATCTTGTTAAAAATATTGTAGAAAAGTTAGGCGGCAAGGTCCTGATTAGTGACAATTTGAATGAAGATGGAGAAATTATTGGAACAGTATTTAAAGTAATCTTGCCGAAAAAATGACAACATGAGTCATCTATAAATATAAGAAAAACTCTTGCCCGAATATCTCATTACAAAAATTGCTATTTTCTAAATCTCGACCTTCTAAAATCGCAAACTCGCTTTGCTCAAACAGTGCGATTTTGGGCGAAGTCCTTCGATTTGAAAATAAGACAATTTTTTACATAGGATATTCTTAGCAAGAGTTTTTTGTTTTATTCTTAGCCTTAAGAGACCCAGTGAGGTCTCTTTTTTATTATTTATTTATAAATTTTTTTGAATTCAGCGGAAAAATCCTGTAGAAGGGATGGGACCTAAGACTTTTTATCTTAATTGGTCCAAACTCTCTTGAGTCAACAGACCCTCTGGGGCTTCTGTTGTCGCCAAGGACAAAGAGCTCATCTTCTTTTACATCAAAGACCCTTGTGGGAGACAGGGTGTAGGGTTTTTCCTCAAAATATTTTTCTTCTAAAATTTTTCCGTCAATGTAAATTGAGCCGTCGTAGATTTCGACTTTCTCTCCAGGAAGTCCAACAATTCTTTTGATTAACATCTTCTTTTCTGAAGGAGATTTGAAGACAATTATGTCCCCTCTTTTATAATCTTTTTTGAACCTGTAAAGGGAAGAAGATAGAATTATATCATTGGGCTTCACTGTTGGATACATTGATGTTTGCTGGACTCTCACCACATTAAAGAGAAAGCTTCTTACAAAAAGGGCGAGAAGGACAGCAATAATTATAACTTTTATGTATGAATAATCTTTTTGCATATTTACCTCCTCTTTCATTATAGCATTTGTGAGAATTGATAAAAGAGACTTTTTTCGTGTTATAATGTCCTTGGTGAAAAAATGATAATTTTAAGAAATATAAAAATTCCCTATGACAAGGACCAAGGGTTTTTGAGGGAGAAAATAGAAAAAGAAATAAATAAGAAGGATTTTGACTTTAAGATTTACAAAAAATCCCTCGATGCAAGGAAGGGTTTGAATTTTGTCTACCAAGTTGTCATTGACTTAGACCTTGATGAAATAGACAAGAAAGTCCAAAAGAGACTTAAAAATAATCTGGCAGTCTTTAAGGAAGAGAAGCTTCAAGTTGAAAACAAAAATGAAATTAAATCAGCTGTAATTGTTGGAACTGGACCTGCAGGACTTTTTGCAGCCTACCTCCTTGCCAAGAAGGGTGTCAAGGTTACCCTAATTGAGAGGGGTAAGCCAGTAGATGAAAGGGTAAAAGACATTGAAGTCCTTCACAAGAATGGAGTCTTAAATGAGGAGTCCAACGTCCAGTTTGGAGAAGGTGGAGCAGGAACTTTTTCTGACGGAAAGCTAACTTCTCGTTCTAAGGACAAGAGGATGGGTCAGATTTTTGACATCTTTGTGGACCATGGTGCTCCAGAAGAAATTCTCTACGAACAAAAGCCCCACATTGGGACAGATATCTTGCGTGACGTCATAAAAAACATGAGGGAAGAAATTGAAGGCTTAGGTGGGACCTACCACTTTAGTGAAAAGTTTTTGGACTTTGAACTTGAAGAAGGAAAGGTTAGTAAAATTATAACCGACAAGGGTGACTATCAAGCTGATGCCTACATCTTGGCCCTTGGCAATTCTGCCCGTGACACTTTTAGGACTCTAGATGACCATGGACTTCTTGAGTCAAAGCCCTTTGCAGTGGGCTTTAGGATTGAACACCTGAGAAAGGACATCGAGCTTGCCCAATTTGGGATGAATTCAGAGAAATTGCCAGGAGCAACTTATCAACTAAATGTAACTGACAAGGACTTTGATCATTCGGTTTATACTTTTTGCATGTGCCCAGGTGGCTATGTTGTCAACTCCTCTTCCATTGAGGGACAAGTTTGCGTAAATGGAATGTCCTTCCACGACAGGGATGGGGATAATTCTAACTCGGCTGTAGTTGCAACTATTGACGAAAAAATTTATGGTCAGGGAAATCTTGCCGGCATGGACTTTCAAAATGAGATTGAAAAAAAGGCCTATGAAATGGGAGGAGGAAAAGCCCCAGTCCAAAGGCTAGGTGACTTTATGGAAGGAAGAATTACAGAAGAGCTTGGCAAGGTCAAGCCGACTTTTATACCAGGCTATGTCTTTGCCGACTTAAATGAAATTTATCCTAAGTCCATCAATGAAGCAATTAAAAATGCCCTAAAAGTAATGGACAAGAGGGTAAAGGGCTTTGCAAGTGACGATGCAATCTTAACTGGTGTTGAAACTAGGACTTCTTCTCCAGTGCGAATTGTGAGAGAAAATTACAGGACAGAAAAATATAAAAACCTCTATCCCATTGGGGAGGGAGCAGGTTATTCTGGTGGAATAATTTCTTCTGCCCTTGACGGGATAAAGTGTGCCATAGAAATTTTAGAAGGAGACAAATCATGTTAAATATAGTATTTTACGAACCAGAAATTCCCTTTAACACAGGTGCCATAGCCAGGACTTGTGGACTTACACAGTCGAGGCTCCACCTCATAAGACCCTTGGGTTTTTCTGTTGATGACTCACATTTAAAGAGGGCAGGCCTTGACTACTGGCATCTTGTGGATATTTCTTATTACGATTCCTATGATGAACTTGTGGAAAAGTATCCTGATAACAACTTCTACCTTGCTTCGACAAAGGCAAAGAAAAAGTACACAGATGTTGAGTATAAGGACGGAGACTTTATCGTTTTCGGTCCAGAAACTCGTGGTCTGCCAGAAGATTTAATTTTTGCAAATTATGAAAATGCCATAAGAATTCCCATGTTAAAGGATTTTGGCAGGAGCCTAAACTTGTCAAACTCTGCAAATATAATTTTGTTTGAAGCCCTAAGGCAACTTGATTTTTTAGATTTGGAATAAGCTTGTAAATAATAGAAAGGATTTATTGTGAAGGAAGTAAGAATCTCTGTAAGAAATTTAATAGAATTCGTCAAGAGGTCTGGCGATATAGACAGGAGATTCTTTTCCAACAAGAGGGCTGTGGAAGGGATCAAGGCACATCAAAAGGTCCAAAGAGAATACTCCAAGGACTTCTTGACAGAAGTTTTTTTGAGGACCACAGAAGAAATTGAGGGAATAAATTTTACTGTTGAGGGTCGTGCCGATGGAATTGAGGTCACAGACCAAGTGACAGTTGATGAAATTAAATCAACTACAAGAGAGCTTGAAGACCTTGAGAAGGAAGAAAACATAATGCACTGGGCCCAAGCCAAGTGCTATGCCTATATCTATGCCAAGGACCATGAACTTGATGAGATAAATGTCATGCTCACTTATTATCAATTGGAGTCAGAAGAAACTCTAAATATAAAAAAGACTTTCACTTTTGGAGAACTTCGTGATTTTTTCATGGGAACTCTAGTGGAATATCTTGAATTTTCAAAGAGGATAGTTGAGTGGAAGGACATAAGAGACCAGTCTATAAAAAAATTAAAATTCCCCTTTAAGTCCTTTAGGAAGGGACAGAGGGAACTTTCTGTTGCAGTCTACAACACTATTGATGATGAAAATAAATTATTTGTGGAGGCTCCAACGGGGATTGGCAAGTCAATCTCCACAATATTTCCAACAATTAAGGCCATGGGAGAAGACAAGATTGACAAGGCCTTTTACCTTGTGGCAAGGTCTACTGGTAAAAACGCAGCCAGGGACGGACTTGAAAGACTTTTAAATAAAAAGCTCAGGTTAAAGCTTACTATTGTCACAGCCAAGGACAAGATCTGCATCAACGACAAGGTCGCCTGCAATCCCAAGGACTGTCCCTATGCCAAGGGTCACTTTGACAGGGTAAATGATGCCATAATTGACATCTTTGATGCCTGCGACAACTTTACAAGAGAAAATATTGAAAAGTTTGCCAGGCTCCACATGGTTTGTCCCTTTGAATACCAACTTGACCTCTTAGATTTTTCTGACTTTATTGTCTGCGATTACAATTACATATTTGACCCAACAGTATATCTAAAGAGATTTTTTGAAAACTCCATGCTGAGGTTCACCCTCCTAGTTGACGAGAGCCACAATCTCCTTGAAAGGGGGAGGGATATGTACTCGGCAGAAGTTTCTATTCCTGACCTTGAGAGATTAAGGGAAATCTTGCCAAAGAAGAGGAAGGCAGCAAGAAGACACTTGACTCATGCCCTAGAAGAATTTCAAAAGTTGGACTCACGCAAGACTTTTTATTCTTATGAGTCCTTTATAGATTTTAATGGGGAAGTGGAGAAGACAGTTTTTTCCATGAACGACTTCTTGACCAAGGACAAGGACCAAGAAGATTACGAGGAAGCCTTGGATATTTATTTTTCCCTCTTTAACTACATCAAAATTTTGGAATACTACAATAAGGACTTTGTTTCCATAAAGGACGAGGACAAGATAAGGGTAAAGTCCCTTGACATTGCTCCAATCTTTAAAAATATTTTGAAAGCGCCAAGGTCTTCCATATTTTTCTCTGCCACCCTAAATCCCATAAGATATTATGGAAAACTTCTGGGAGCAGATGAAGAAACTTCCTACTATAAGATTGAGTCGCCCTTTGATCAAAAAAATCTTTTAGTCCTCCGCAATAATAAAATTTCTACAGTTTATAGGGACAGGGAAGAATCAATTGACGAAATAATTGATAACCTCAGAGAATTTTCAGAAGATGATGGCAATTATATTTTCTTCTTCCCATCCTACTCCTACATGGAAGCAGTCTATGAGAGATATGTAGAAATTGATGAAGATGTCATCAAGCAAGAAAGAGAAATGACAGAAGAAGAGAGGGAAGAATTTTTAAATAACTTTACCTTCTCATCATCAACTAGGGCCTTTGCAGTTATGGGAGGAGTTTTCTCTGAAGGCATTGACCTAATTGGGGAAAGACTAAGAGGAGTTGCCATAATAAGTGTAGGCCTGCCTGGACTTTCTTACGAGAGAAATATTTTAAAGTCCCACTTCCAAAAAAAGTACTCAAGGGGCTACGAGTACGCCTACATCTATCCAGGTATGATCAAAGTAATCCAATCTGCAGGGCGTGTTATAAGGACAGAAGATGACAGGGGGAAGATTCTCTTAATAGACAAGAGATTTTCACTTCCACCTTACAAGTTTTTGTTGCCCCATCATTGGCAAATTTTTGATTATGAAATCCTAGATCAAATGAATTTGATTTTGGAAAACTTTAATGGGACAAAAGCTTAAAAAATAGAGAAAATTTATAATAAATATCTTTACAAAAGAAGTCTTATGTGATAATATTGTTGAGTAAATTAGGAGGAGCCAAAGGCGGCTCTTTTTTTTAGCACTGGAGGTGTTTTTATGGCAGATAGAGTAGTACTTGAGTGCACAGAATGTAAAAACAGAAATTATGTGACATATAAGAACAAAAAGAATACTACTGAAAGATTGGAACTTAAAAAGTATTGTAAATTCTGTAAAGAACATACAACACATAAGGAAACTAAGTAAGGAGGATTTATGGCTACTAAAACTACACCTAAGACTGAAGAAAAAAAAGGCGGTCTAGGTAGATATTTTAGAGGTGTGAAATCTGAATTCAAAAAAGTTGTATGGCCTACTAAGGATACTGTAATCAAATATTCTATTATAGTAATCGTGGCAGTTATTTTGTCATCACTACTATTACTAGCATATGATAAGATCATAATGTTTTTATTTGGTTTTATTTATTGATTGGAGTGTTATAGTTGGATACACAAGAGCTTAACAACAATGAAGCTTCAAAATGGTATGTAATACACACTTATTCAGGTTATGAAAAAAAGGTAAAGGCAAACATGGAAGCTATGGTTCACAATCGTGGCATGGAAGATGTCATCTTCGACATTAGGATTCCTATGGAAGACTATGTGGAAACAAAAGATGGCGTGTCCAAGGCAAAGGAAAGAAAGATGTTCCCATCTTATGTCCTTGTAAACATGATTATGAATGACGAAACTTGGTATCTTGTAAGAAATACAAGAGGTGTAACTGGTTTCGTTGGACCTGCATCTAAGCCTGTACCCCTAACTGATGAAGAAGTGTTACTACTTGGAGTTACTGATAACAAAGAGTTATTCGATAATTACGAGATAGGGGAGTTAGTCAAGGTTATAAATGGACCCTTCAAAGACTTGGTGGGTAAAATTGACGACTTCAATTACGACAAGGAAAAAGTTAAAGTTTGTATCTCCATGTTTGGAAGGGATACAATAGTTGAATTGGATTTCAATCAAATTATTAAAGAGTAAGAGATGTGTGGGAGGGTAAACCCGCATTACCACAAGGAGGAAATAAAATGGCAAAAAAAGTCATAGCATTAGTAAAATTACAAATTCCTGCAGGAAAAGCTACACCAGCTCCACCAGTTGGTACAGCACTAGGACCTCATGGTGTAAACATCATGCAGTTCACAAAGGAATTTAACGCAAAGACTCAAGATCAAGCAGGTATGATTATCCCTGTTGTTCTTACAGTTTATCAAGATCGTTCTTTCACTTTTATCACTAAGACTCCACCAGCAGCAGTGCTTATTAAGAAAGCTCTTAATTTGCCAAAAGCTAGTGGTGAACCTAACAAGAAAAAAGTTGGAAAGCTAACAAAGGCACAAGTTGAAGATATAGCTAAAACTAAGATGCCAGATCTTAACGCAGCAAACTTAGAAGCAGCTGTTGAATTGATCGCTGGTACAGCTAGAAGTATGGGTATAGAAGTAGAAAGATAAGTGGGAGGCTGAGCCGTAGGTACCACGAAGGAGGTAAATATGCCAAAAAGAGGTAAAAAATATCAAGAAAGCGCTAAGCTTGTAGATAGATCGAATTTATATGATGTTAATGAAGCTCTTGACTTAGTTACAAAAACTGCTAAGGCAAACTTTGACGAAACAGTAGAACTTGCAGTGAGACTTGGTGTAGATCCAAGACACGCTGACCAACAAGTTAGAGGTACTGTAGTACTTCCTAACGGAACAGGTAAAGAAGTTAAGGTACTTGTTCTTGCTAAGGGAGACAAGATTAAGGAAGCTGAAGCAGCTGGTGCTGACTTCGCTGGCGGAGAAGAATTAGTTGAAAAAATCCAAAACGAAAACTGGTTTGGATTTGACGTAATTATTGCAACTCCAGATATGATGGGCGTAGTTGGTAAAATCGGTAGAGTTCTTGGACCAAAGGGACTTATGCCAAACCCTAAATCAGGTACAGTTACATTTGATGTAGAACAAGCTGTAAAAGAAATCAAGGCTGGTAAGGTTGAATATAGAGTTGACAAGGCTGCTATTATCAACGTTCCAATCGGAAAAGTTTCTTTCGGAGCTGACAAACTTGCTGAAAACTTCAAGACAATTGCAGATGCTATTATTAAAGCAAGACCAGCAGCTGCTAAGGGTCGTTATTTAAAATCAGTAACAGTTTCATCAACAATGGGACCTGGAATCAAAGTAAATGGTTCAAAATTAATGGAAAAATAAAAACACCTTTGACAGGATTAATTAATCCTGTCATTTTTTGGTTAAATATAAGATTAATTACTGCTAAAATTTAATTATAAATTAAAGTTCAAAAGTATAAATTTAAAAATAAGTGTAAATAGTTAGATTTAAGATATTTCTACATTTACAAAATTAATATTCAGTGTTACTATTATTATGATAGATGTATTTTTTATTGCGGTGATGATATTTATAAAAAATTACTAAAATTGATGGGAGGTAAACATTGAAGAAAGCTATATTTATATTTACACTTGTTATATCTATATTTATGACGCAGGTTTTTGCATCAAATCATTTTTATGAAATCCAAGAAAATGAATTAGAAAATTCAAAAGAAGAAACATTAAAAGATGTAAAAAAACAGCTTGAAGAACAAGATGCAACTAGATTTTATTGGATATATGAAGATTTAATTGACAAAGAGTATTCGAGAAATTTATCTTATGAAGAAAGTTTTGGGAAAAGTACATTAAGAAGACAAAGTTATAGATACCTATCATTTTCTAATGGTGGGGCTGTATACTATAAAAATTATTTGGGTGGAGGAGCAGAGTTAACATTAACACTTTTAGATAAAAATGCAACTTCAAGATATTTATATGGAAATGATAAGTTGGAACAAAGTATAAATTTGTTATCACGCGGAATCGCTGTGCGAACTTTAGCCTTACTTAAAAAAACCAGTGTTGCTTTTGTATTATTGCCATATAGTATTTATCATATTATTGGAAGCCATCAGGCTGAAATATTGAAAGGAGAAGTTTCAAGAGGCTCAGGATGTGTCGTAATTTCATATTCAGAGGATAATGATGGTTCAGCTAAGGTTGTAATGCACTGGAATGATTATCCTTATCAATATGTATATGATGGTGCAGAAATTGTTAGATAAGATTAAGAATAAATTAAAAAATGATATTTTTGTAAATAGATTGTACAATATCTTTATAATTTTATTTTTTGCTAACAGATTTTTTATGTACATTTTTCCAGAGTGGGATGCTTTAGCACTGATTGGTATAGTTTTAGTATTTATTGTATTTACATTTGCGGCACATCTATCAAACAAAGATAAATTTGTTTACAATGGAAAGAAACTTGTTATTGTATTAATGACAATTGATATACTCTTGAGTATACTAATTAAGAGATATTAATAAGTAAAAATTATTTAATATAGTAAATTATGGTATAAATTTTTAGAATTAAAATTTACTGACAAAAATTAATGGAAAAATAAAAACACCTAAGATAAATAAAATCCCTCAACTTCTCATGAAGCGAGGGGTTTTTTAAGGACTTAAGTTTATATGCTTAGGTCCTTTTTTTAATATAAAATTTTATAGCTTTTGTAGGTCACGAGTTAAGAACTTTCTCAATAGGAATATTACAAAAACTGTAACGGCAAAATCAATTGATAAGAAAGATGCGTTGTAAGTTATTGAATAAACCCAAGAGTTCATACCAGCAGGTGTGAATTCCTTGAAGAAGATGACACCTGATAGGACGTGACAAACAAACCTGCCTAGGATTCCCACAAGAGATCCAAGTAGGATTGTCTTAATAGAGTTAGTTCTCTCAAACTCATCCTTATAGAGTCCTGCAAGTCCAAGAAGACCGTAGGCCAAAGGATAGTCTAAGATAGCTTGGACTGGGTGATAAACACTGCCGCCAAGAATAATAGACATGACACCGTAAACTGCACCTACAACAAAGCCTTTTACTGGTCCATACCTTAGGGCAAAGATAATTAGTGGAATCATCTTGCCAGGAGTAATAGATCCGCCATTAGGCAGTTGGTAAAGTTTAACAGTACGAAGAATAAGAGCAAGAGCTATACAAACGGCTCCCTCAACTAACATTTTTGTTGTCCAATTTTTATTTGTTTTTTGCATAAAAAAATACCTCCTTTGCACAAATACTTAAAGAGGTTTAGACACTTCCCTCCGCAAGCATTACCTTGATTGGTTAAAGGGTATAATCTCAGCCTTCTGGCACCCCTAGTGCAAATTACATTATAAGATAAGAAAAATATCTTGTAAAGGAAAAGAGAGAAGATTAATAAAGTTTTGTTTTCTTTTTAATACAAGATTTGGATAAGGGTAAAAATTTAAAGTAAGTGAAGTATAAAATATAAAAGACTTGTAAAATTTTTAATACCTTAGAATTAAATATTACTTCACAAGTAATTATTACTTAAGAATTAATTGGGACTAAAAATTTAATGGTGACTTAATAAAAAACTATGACTTAAGAAATAATTGTGACTTCACAATTAATTATGACTTAATAAAAAATTATTAACTTGCAATATTTTATGAGTTCATAAATTTTTATAATTTAATGAAAAATTATTGCGTAGGAATTTTTTGAAAGTTAAAGTTTAAAATGAAGAGAAAATTTTTGAGAAAACTTTTAATAGAAGGACTAAAAAATAATTTACAGACTATAAAGTGAGATAAAACTTTAAAAATCTAATCCAATCCTATATAATAACTAGGACATAAGAATAAAATAAAAATAAAGAAAGAAATTTAAAATAAATGCAAATAAGCATTGACAAAAAACTAAAGACTATATATAATACTTATGTTACTAAGCCGCAGACAGTAGGTGGCCCTGCCATAAATCCTACCGAGGTTTGAAATTCGGATTTATTTGATTTTCACATCTCACGGCGGCGTGAGATTTTTTTATTTTGGGGGTGACAAATTGAAAGAAGAAAAACTACAATCAAAACAAGCCCTAGTAGATGAAATTAAAGAGAAAATTCAAGGAGCACAATCTATCGTTCTTGTAAACTACAGAGGTCTAACAGTTGAAGAAGTAACTGAACTTAGAGCTAAGTACAGAGAAGCAAATGTTGATTACAAGGTTTACAAAAACACAATGATGAGACGTGCTTTTGAAGAGTTAGGTGTTGAAGGTCTAGAAGACTTTCTAAAGGGACCAAGTGCCGTTGCATTTGGTATGGAAGACCCAGCATCAGCTGCAAAAATTTCATCAGAGTTTGCAGAAGATCATGAAGCATTAGAAATTAAAGCAGGATATGTTGATGGAAAAGTATTATCACTTCCAGAAATCGACGCACTTGCTAAATTACCATCCAAGGAAGTTCTTGTTGCACAAGTACTTGGCGGCTTAAACGCTCCAATCCAAGGATTCGCAAATGTACTAAATGGTACATTATCAGGTTTTGCAAGAGTTATTGCACAAATCGCAGACAAGAAAGAAAACGAAGCAGCTTAATCTGCTAAAAAATTAAGAAAAATTAGTATTTAAATTTACGGAGGAATAAAATGTCAGAAAAAGTAGAACAATTAATTGAACAAGTTAAAGAACTTACAGTATTAGAACTTTCAGAAGTAGTTAAAGCTCTAGAAGAAGAATTCGGAGTATCAGCAGCAGCTCCAGCAGCAGTTGCAGCAGCTCCAGCAGCAGGTGGCGCAGCTCCTGCAGCAGCAGCTGAAGAAAAAACTGACTTCGATGTAATCCTTGCTGAAGCAGGACAAGAAAAAGTTAAAGTAATCAAAGTTGTAAAAGACATTACTGGACTTGGACTTAAAGATGCAAAAGCAGTTGTAGACGGAGCTCCTAAGGCAGTTAAAGAAGGCGCTTCAAAAGAAGAAGCTGAAGAAATCAAAGCTAAACTTGAAGAAGTTGGAGCAACTGTAGAAGTAAAATAATTTAACTTAGTTAAATTTTATAAGAATTAAAAAAAACTGTCCCTCATGGGGCAGTTTTTTTCTTTGGAAAATTTTTGGTAAGAAAAAAAGAGAACTCAGGATAAAATGAGTTCTCTTTTTCTTTTTCAATTTGTAGGATGTTTTATTAAAAATTAATTTTGAAATATTATTTGCGAAGGCTTCTTAAGAGTTCTATTTCTTTTTTGTGGCCTTCTAGGTCTTGAGGGGTTTCAAGATAAAAAGGGAGGTCTCTTAATTTTTCGTGGTTTATTATTCTCTCGATTGCTTCCAGGCCAATTTTTCCCTTGCCTATGACTTCGTGTCTGTCCCTGTGGGCTCCTCTATCGTTTTTGGAGTCGTTTAGGTGAATGGCGTAGAGTTTATCCAGTCCAATGTGTTTATCGAATTCATCTAAAACACCATCTAGGTCATCTACTATGTCGTAGCCAGCCTCATGGACGTGGCAAGTATCAAGGCAGACTCCAACTTTTTCTTTTAAGTGAACTCCTTCTATTATTCGTCCGATTTCTTCAAACTTTGATCCAACTTCTGTACCCTTGCCTGCCATGGTCTCAAGGAGGACTAGGGTCTCTTGGTCTTCCCTTAGAACTAAATTTAATTGGGCAGAAATTATTTCTATTGCCGCGTCAATGCCAAGTCCTGTGTGGGAACCTGGGTGAAGGTTGTAGTAGGTGTTTTTAAAATACCTGAGCCTTTCCAAGTCTTCTGCCAGGACTAGGTTGGCAAACTCTCTCACACTTTCTGTTGATGAACAAGGATTTAAGGTGTAGGGAGCATGGGCAAGTAGGGGACCAAAATTGTTTTCTCTTGCAATGTCCATTAGTCCTTTTATGTCTTCTTCGTCTAATTTCTTCAACTTGGAACCTCTTGGGTTTCTTGAGAAAAATTGAAAAGTTGTGGCAGAAATTTTTAGGGCATCCTTTCCCATATTGGTGTAGCCCCTTGATGTAGAAAGATGGGGACCTATTTTAAACATATTACCTCCAAAAAATTAAATTTAATAATATAAAAAATTTTCTTAGTTTTTAGAAAACTTTTTATAAAAAGTTTAGTGGAACTTATTCTCACTTGGGTCATGAAATTTAACGACTTCGGCAGGAACTCCCACTGCAGTTGAGTTGGCAGGGATGTCCTTAAGTACCAGGGCGCCTGCCCCAATTTTTGCTCCTTCGCCAATTGTCACTGGACCAAGGATTGTGGCTCCTGTCCCTATTATAACGTTATTTCCCACTGTGGGGTGCCTCTTCTTTTCTTTTTCATTGCCTGTTCCACCAAGGGTTATGTTGTGGTACATGTGACAATTGTCCCCAATCTCGGCAGTCTCTCCAATGACCACAGCCATGCCGTGATCAATGAAGAGGTTCTTGCCAATTTTGGCACCTGGATGGATTTCGATCCCAGTTTTTTTCCTGGCTCTTTGTGAAATCCACCTTGCAAGTGTAGTGTGATCTTTTTTATAAAAGTAGTGGGCAATCCTGTGTCTCACCATGCAAGAAACTATGGGATACATAAAAATTGCTTCAAATAAACTTTTACAGGCGGGGTCCTTTAATAAAATAAATTCCCCATATTCCTTAATCCTTTTGAAATAATTAGTCATTCTTAAAAAGGTCGGTGGACATATATCTTTCAGCTGTATCAGGTGCTACTGTAACAATATTTCCACCAAGCTCCTCTTGCATTTTTAGTGCACCTACAACATTGGCACCAGCTGATATGCCAACAAGTAGTCCTTCTTCACGAGAAAGTCTCCTTGCCATTTCTATTGCTTCTTCTGATTTAACTGTGATTGTCTTGTCTAAGATTTTTGTGTCTAGAACTCCTGGAACAAAGTTTGCTCCAATTCCTTGGATCTTGTGGCCGCCAGCTTCTCCTCTTGTAAGAAGTGGAGATTCATCTGGTTCAAGTCCCCAAACTTTTATATTTTCATCCTTTGATTTTAAATATCTTCCAACTCCTGTTACAGTTCCACCAGTTCCAATTCCTGCTATAAAGCCAGAGATGTCCTTTAGGTCTTCATAAATTTCTGGGCCAGTAGTTTCTTCGTGTGCCACAGCGTTGTATTTATTTTCAAATTGGTTTGGCATGAAGTAGTTACCTGTAGCTACAAGTTCTTTTGCCTTATCCACAGCTGCTTGCATTCCGCCTTCTCCTGTAAGAATTAGGTTAGCTCCAAAGGCTTCAATGAGTCTTCTTCTTTCAATTGACATAGACTCTGGCATTACAATATTTACCTTGTAACCAAGTGCACGACCAATCATGGCAATGGCAATGCCTGTGTTACCACTTGTAGGTTCAACTATTTCCATGCCTTCTTTTAGGGACCCGTCTTCGATGGCACCCTTGATCATGTAAAGAGCAGCCCTGTCCTTAACTGATCCTGCTGGGTTAGATTTTTCTACCTTTACAAAAATCTTTCCTCCACCAATGTTTTCTAATTGTACTAACTTTGATTCTCCAACTGTCTCTAATAATTTTGTCATTTTTCTCCTCCAATAAATTCATAAAAAAAAAGAGTATATGAAATCATATACTCTTAAAATCTTTCTTAATATCTAATAAAAAGTTTAAAATATTGATTCACATTCAAATAAGTCCTATAAAATTTTTATAGAACAACAACAGAATGCTTGGCTTGTGAAATTTTTAAAATTATTTAAGTTTTTCATTTTTATCGCCTCTTCAATATGGTTCGACTATACTATTTAAAAATTTATTTGTCAAGTAGAAATTAAAATCGTTTTAGAATTTTCTATAGGGATTTTGCATTAATTTTCCTATTGATATGAAGGAATTTAAAATTTTGCAATATGATAAAAAATACAGCTTCATAAATAATTGTGACTTTATAAAAATTTATGACCTCACAGTTAATTATGACTTTATAAAAATTTTTGACCTTATAAATAATTATGAAGTAATAAAAATTTGTGACTTCACAGATAATTATGATTCTATAAAAATTTGTGACTATATAAAAATCTAAGACTTTAAAAAATTTTTAAATCTAATGAAATAGGACAAATCATTTGAAATTTTAAATTAATTTTACAAATAAAATGAAAATATCTCCCAGAGGCCTGAAATATAAATTAATTGTGAAATTTTCTTGAATATAAGAGTCAATCTTAGTTATAATGTAAGCAGTAAATAAAAAGAGGTGTTTTATGAAAGTTTCAGTTATCCTGGCAGCAGGAGAGGGAACGAGAATGAAGTCCAAAAAACCAAAGGTACTTCATGAAATTCTTGGAAGACCCATGCTTTTTTATGTCCTAAATTCTTGCAAGCATTCACAAGTTGAAAAGAATCTTGTGGTAGTGGGACACAACAAGGAAAAAGTGTGTGAGGCCTTCGAAGATGAAAAAGATGTGGAATTTATTGAGCAACCTATTGGCGACGACGTGCCCTATGGCACTGGCTATGCCGTAATGAATGCTCTTGATAAAATAGAAGACGATGACACAGTTATTATTTTAAATGGAGATACTCCTATTATTTCTAACTCAACTATTTCATGCTTTTTGAAATATCACGAAGAGAGAAATAATGATATAACAGTTTTGTCTGCTGATATGAAGGATCCTACAAACTACGGCAGGATTGTCAGAGATGAAAATGCAAATGTTGTTGCAATAGTAGAAGAAAAGGACGCAAGCGAAAAGCAAAAGTTAATCCGTGAAATTAATTCAGGTATTTTTGCCTTTAAGGGTTCTTCTCTAAAGTCGGCTCTTTCAAAGATTGATACTGACAATGCAGCTAACGAGATGTATATTACTGATACTCTTGGAATTCTTGTTGAAGAAGGCAAGAAGGTTGACTCTTTTAAGCTAAGGGACACAAGAGAAATCCTTGGAGTTAATTCAAGATACGAGTTATCTATTGCAGCAGAAATCCTACAAAAAAAGATTAACAAGGAATATATGATAAATGGTGTTGGGATAATTGATCCTAAGTCCACTTATATTGAATACGGGGCTACAATTGAAAGAGATGTCATGATTTACCCAGGCACTCGCATTGACAAGAAGTCTGTTATTAAAGAAGGGGCAGAAATTTATTCTTCTACAATAAAAAATTCAACAATTGGAGAAGATGTCCTTATTAGGTCTTCTGAAATAGAAGATTCTTCTATAGGAAGAGGAACTACAGTAGGACCTTACGCCCACTTGAGACCAAATTCTCATGTTGGAGAAAATTGTAAGATTGGAAATTTTGTTGAAGTGAAAAATTCCAATGTTGGAGACGGGTCAAAGATGAGCCACCTTGCTTACATAGGCGATGCCGATGTGGGTAGTGGAGTTAACATAGGCTGCGGAGTGGTCTTTGTTAATTATGATGGAAGAGACAAGTTTAGGGCCAAGGTTGGCGATAATGCCTTTATTGGTTCTAATGCAAATTTAGTGGCACCAATTGAAGTAGAGGACAACGGCTATGTTGCTGCTGGGTCTACTATTACAAAAAATGTTTTGAAGGGTCAACTTTCTCTTGAGAGAGCAGCTCAAAAAAATATAGATGGTTGGGTTGAGAGAAAAGGATTTATCAAATAGGAGGACATGGATAATGAACACAGTTAATGGAGATGTAGTAGTATTTACAGGAAATTCTAACCTTAGTCTTGTAGATAAAATTTGTGAAAACATGGGAATTGAAAAGGGCGCTTGTACTGTGTCCACATTTTCTGATGGAGAAATTTCAATTGATATTGGAGTTTCTGTAAGAGGTAAGGATGTTTTTGTTATCCAATCAACTTCTTCACCGGTTAATGACAACTTAATGGAACTTTTAATTTTAATTGATGGTCTAAAGAGGGCATCAGCTGGCAGAATTAACGCAGTTATTCCTTATTATGGATATGCAAGACAAGATAGAAAGACTAAGGCAAGAGAACCTATAACTTCAAAACTTGTTGCAAATCTAATTACTAAAGCAGGAGCTGACAGGGTTGTTGCCATGGACCTTCACGCTGGTCAAATCCAAGGTTACTTTGATATTCCTGTTGACCACCTAACTGCTGTACCTTACCTTGCAAGATACTTCAAGGATATTGTAAATGAAGACGACTTTGTAGTTGTTTCTCCAGACCTAGGTGGAGTTACAAGAACTAGGAAGTTTGCCAATGAATTAAATCTTCCAATTGCCATTATTGAAAAGAGAAGACCAAAGGCAAATGTGTCTGAAGTTATGAATATTATTGGTGATGTTGAAGGTAAGTCAGTTATACTTGTTGACGACATTGCTGATACTGCTGGAACTATTACTAAGGCAGCTGACGCACTAAAATCTAGAGGTGCAAAGAAAGTTTATGGAGCTGCAACTCACGGAGTGCTATCAGGTCCAGCTATTGAAAGACTAGAAAACTCATCTCTAGAAAAATTTGTAATCACAGATACTATTGAACTTCCAGAAGAAAAGAAAATAGATAAGATTGATATTGTGTCTGTTGCTCCAATTTTTGCATCAGCAATTAAGAGGATCAACACATCACAATCAGTTAGTGAAATGTTTGAATAAGGTGATTAAGTGTATATAATTGCAGGACTGGGAAATCCCGGCAAGAAGTACGAAGCTACTAGGCACAACGTGGGTTTCTCGACAATTGATGTCCTTGCGGATAAGCTTAATATAAAAGTTAATAAGATTAAATTTAAGGGGCTTGTAGGTGAAGGGAGAATTGGCTCAGAAAAGGTCATTCTCCTAAAGCCCCATACTTTTATGAACAATTCCGGAGAATCAATTGTAGAAATTTTAAATTTTTATAAATTAAAACCAGAAGACTTAATGGTTGTTGTGGACGACATTGACATTGAATTTGCCCAGCTAAAGATAAAGAAGAATGGATCGGCTGGAACCCACAATGGGCTTAAGTCTATTGTAAATTTAACAGGAAGCAAAAATTTTGCCAGGTTTAAAATTGGTGTTGGTAAAAAACACCCCAATGAAGATTTGGCAAGTTTTGTTCTGTCTAATTTTCCATCAAAGGACAAAAAGCATATTGCAGATGCCATAGATGCCTGTGCAGATGCCATAATTGATGCAGTGGACTCTGGCATAGACAAGTCTATGAATTCTTATAACAACAACATTTATTGAGGTGAAAATTGAATTTTTTAATCAATAGTGTAAAGAACTTAGAAGCTTTTAAAGAATTAGATAATTCAATAAAAATTTCAAAGAACACTGCAGTCTTTGGTTCAGAGGAGGCAGTGCTCTCTCTTTTTGCGCCCACTTTTTGTGCAGAGGGAAAGAAAGTCTGCCTAATTTCACAAGATAGAGCCAGGGCGAGAAAGGCCTATGAAGACATTGAGTCCATATCAGACGAGACCTGCGTTTACTATCCAGAGAAGGATGTATTTTTCTACGACAGGGACTCAAAGTCCAAGGAGAACACCAAAAAAAGACTAGAAGCCATGGCAGAAATTGCAAGTGGGAGGGCAAATATTGTTGTCACGACCCTAAATGCCTTGACTGCAAAAATATCAAGGCCAGAGATTTTTGGGTCTTATAAAATCCCTATAGAAGTTGGCCAAGTGGTGAATCTAGATGATCTTCCAAATAAGCTTGTAGAAATGGGCTACGAAAGATTTCCAAGCGTTGAGGGTCTTGGCCAGTTCTCCATCAGGGGTTCCATTATCGACATTGGAACTCAAGATGCCAACTACAGGATAGAACTTTTTGACGATGAAGTTGATTCTATTAGGTCCTTTGAAATTGAAAGCCAAAGGTCAATAGATAAGTTAGAAGAAATTATAATCTATCCCATAGAAGATTTGATCCTAAGAGAAGATGAGAAAGAAAAAATTGCCGAGAGAATAAAAAAAGATATTTCAAAAACAAAACTTGAGGGAAAAGAAAAGGATAGACTAAGTGAAAAGTTTTTGAGATATGTAGACAGGCTTGAAAACCAAGAGACAATTATCAACAAGGACTTGATCCTTCCCTATGTAGACCAAGACCAAGTGGGATCTTTTTTAGACTACTTAGATGATTTTATATTCTTAATTGAAGAGCCATCGAGGATTGTGGAAAGGGAAGAAGAACTTGAGACTGCCAATGGAGAAAAGTTTGCCATCTTAATTGAGAATGGTGAAGTCACTAAAGCTCACGAAAAAACTTTTTACAACCACAAAGACATAATTGACAAGTTAAATGAAAAGACTTTAATAACTTTCAGCGCCCTCTTAAAGCCACCAAAGATGTTTAATCCACAAGACATTGTAAATATCAAGGTCAAGAGCGTGACAAACTATATGTCAAAGATTAAACTCTTCAAGGAAGACTTGGACTATTATGGAAATAATAACTTTAAGGTAATCCTACTTGGGGCAACGGAAAAAAGAGCCAAAAGGCTCTTTGACCACCTAGTGGACTTAGGTTACTCTCCTCATCTTGCAAAAAACACAAAAAATGAAAAAATTACTTCCAACATTGTTGTCACAACTGGTGCCTTAAATGATGGAATAGAATTTTCTGATTCTAAAACAGTCTTTATAAATTATTCAGAAATTTATGGGTCCTTTTCAAAGAAGAAAAAGAAAAAAGTTCCTAAGAAGAAGGCCCTAAATTTTGAGGACTTGAAGATTGGAGACTATGTAGTCCACGAGGCCCACGGTGTTGGAAAATATGTTGGGACAACAAGACTTGAAGTCTCAGGAATCCAAAAGGACTATATTTTAATTGAATACGGTGGAGAGGACAAACTCTTCCTGCCAATTGAGGCCCTAGATTCCATTTACAAGTATGTCCAAGAAGGCAAGAGGCCGCCAAAGGTCAACAAGTTAAATTCCCTTGACTGGAAGAAGAAAAAGGCCCGTGCAAAAAAATCCATTGACGACATGGCAGATGAGTTGATAAAACTTTATGCCACTCGTGAAAACACCAAGGGCTTTGCCTTTAGTGAAGACTCCCAATATCAAAGGGAGTTTGAAGATGCCTTTATCTACGAAGAAACTTCTGGCCAGTTAAAATCTACTGAAGAGATAAAAGAAGATATGGAGAAGTCATCGCCAATGGACAGGCTCCTCTGTGCCGATGTTGGGTATGGAAAGACAGAAGTTGCCCTTCGTGCAACCTTTAAGGCAATACTTGATGGAAAGCAAGTTGCCATTCTCGTGCCAACAACTATTTTGGCCCAACAACACTACAACACAATTAAGGAAAGGTTTAAAAACTTCCCTGTGGGAGTTGGACTCCTTTCAAGATTTAGGTCAAAGAAAGACCAAAAGATGGACCTTGAAGGCCTAAAGGATGGAAACATTGATATAATCGTGGGAACTCACAGGCTCCTTTCCAAGGACGTCAAGTTCAAGGATCTGGGACTTTTAATTATAGATGAAGAGCAAAGATTTGGTGTCCGTCACAAGGAAAAACTCAGAATGCTAAAAGAGAATGTGGACACCCTAACTCTTACTGCAACCCCAATCCCAAGGACCCTACAAATGTCCATGATAGGGATTAGAGACATGTCAGTTATTGAGGACCCACCTGAAGAGAGATTTCCAGTGGAAACTTATGTCTTGGAGTACAACAACCTCATGGTTCGTGAAGCCATATTAAAGGAAATTGAAAGGGGAGGCCAAGTTTACTTCCTCTACAACAAGGTCTCAAATATGGAAAATAAACTTCTAGAACTTAGAAAGCTTGTTCCCGAAGCGACCTTCTCCATGGCCAATGGTCAGATGACTGAGAAGGCTCTTGAAGACACAATGATTGACTTTATAGAAGGGAATGTTGACGTCCTAGTTTGCTCAACAATAATAGAAACAGGCATGGACGTTCCCAATGCAAATACAATGATAATAACAGACTCAAATAGGCTTGGACTTTCACAACTTTATCAACTCCGTGGAAGGATAGGCAGGTCATCGAGGATTGCCTACGCCTACTTCACCTACGACAGGTCAACGTCAATCTCTGAAGTAGCACAAAAGAGGCTCCAAGCTATAAAAGAATTTACTGAGTTTGGTTCAGGCCACAAGATTGCAGAGAGGGACCTTGAGATAAGAGGTTCAGGCTCCATACTTGGGTCAAGACAGTCAGGCCACATAGAAAAAATTGGTTACGATTTATACATGAAGTACCTCAAGGATGCTGTCATGAAGTTAAAGGGTCTTGATGTCGAAGAAGAAATTGAAACCACAATTGACTTAAAGCTTGATTCTTTTATACCAAAGGACTACATTGCCGATGACAAGACAAGGCTTGAGATTTACAAGAAAATTTCTGTTCTCACAACAGAAGAAGAATATTCAGATCTTGTTGACGAATTAATCGACAGGTTCTCCGACTTCCCTGATGAAGTTTCCAACCTAATGGACATTGCCCTCTTAAAGAACAAGGCCCAAAGGGCAAAAGTTTCATCAATTCTTGAGAGAAGAGGAGAATATAGGGTAAGAGTAGAAGGCGAAGTTCCACTTCCTGCCATCATGGAAATAAATAACGAGTTTGAAAATATTTCCTACTCTATGGGAAATGACAATGAAATCATCTTGACTAAGTTAAAATATCCTCTTGATGAGCTTAAAAAGTTGGTTACAATTTTGTATTTACACAAAAAGGACACAAAAACTTCTAAAAAGTAGTGTATAATGGAAGCATTAAATGATAATAAATTAAATAGAATAAGGAGAGAAATATGTTTTTAAAAAAATTTGGTAAGATAGGATTGACTCTTGCACTTGCAGGTTCACTTGTGGCTTGTAGTGGTGCAAATAAGGATGCAGCAGCAAAGGTTGGTGGAGTTGAAATCCCAATGGAAGATTATTATAAATCTTATGCAGCTAGGGTAAATCAACTTACTTCAATGTACGGGGAAGATGTTCTTGATAACAAGGAAGATGGAAAGAAATCTACTGACGAACTTCTAAGAGAACAAGCAATCACAGACCTAACAACAACTGAAGCTATAAAACAAGATGCAGAAAAATCAAATATCACAGTTTCTGATGAAGAAGTAAATAAAAAGCTTGACGAAATCAAGACACAACTTGGTGGAGAAGAAGCCTTCAACAATTTCTTAAAAGAAAATGGACTTCCAAAAGAATATGTTGCAGAAAACATGAAGAATCAAATGTTAGTTGGCAAATATACTCAAGAAAAATTAAAAGAACTTGAACCGACTGAAGAAGAAGTTAAAAAACAATATGAAGACAACAAGGATTCTTACTACAAGGCAAAGGCATCTCACATCCTAGTAGATGACTTAAAGGAAGCTAATGTATTAAGAAAAAAGATCCTAAAGGGAGAAGACTTTGCTAAGCTTGCAAAGGAAAACTCTAAGGACACAGGAAGTGCACAAAATGGTGGATCTCTTGGAGAATTCACAAGTGGACAAATGGTTGAAGCCTTTGACCAAGAAATTGCTAAGATGAAGGCTGGCGACATTTCTGAACCTATCACAACACAATTTGGTTACCACATCATCAAGCTTGAAGAAAAAACTCCTCTAGAATTTGATGCAGTTAAGGACCAAATCAAGGCTGAGTTACAACAAGAAAAATTCAGAGACTATATTGAAAAAGTTAAAAAAGATGCTAAAATAAAGACTTACGTAAACACTTCTAAAGAAGTTGAACTTCCAGATGAATACAAGAACTTTGGAAAGGTAGAAAAGGAAGGCCAAGCTAAAGAAACTAATGCAAAGGCTGAAGCAGCAAACAAGAATGCAAAGGCTAATGCAGGAAAAGAAAATGCTAAGGCTGAAAACAAAAAAGAAACAAAATAAGATTTAAATCAAAGCCTGTGAGTAAAGAGCAAAAGGATTTTAGTCCTCTCTTAGGTCACAGGCCTTTTATTTTTTTTATTGGCAAGCTTTTGCTTTAAGTTAAAAATCTATTTATCAACAAATAAAACAAAATTCTGGTATAATGAATAATAACATTGTTAAAGGGGTGAAGCAATGAGTTTTTCATCAGAAGTCAAGGATGAAGTTGCAAAGATAAAAGTTGATGACTACAAGTTAATTTTATCGGAACTTGCAGGGGTGACTCCCATGTGTGGAATTTTAAATTTTAAAAATAATAAAATTTCTATGGAGTACATTACAGAAAACGCTCCTGTAGCAAGAAGACTTTTTACATTTTTGAGAAGGTCCTTTGGTTTTGACGTTGAAGTAAAAAATGTAAGGTCAACTCAACTTAAAAAAAATGTATTTATTATCTATATATCTCAAGATGAGTCTTGCAGGTTACTTCTTGATGAGTTAAAATATATAAAGGGTGCAAGCGTATTTATGATAAATTATGCGCCCACTGACCTCATAAAAACTAGTAATGAGAAAAAGGCTTACATCCGTGGTGCCTTTATGGGTTCAGGATCCATAACAGATCCAAAAAAAGGATATCATTTGGAATTTGTATCGGAAAACGAATCCAACGCTTATTTTTTATCTGAAACAATTAATGCTTTTGGTTTTACTTCAAAAGTAATTATGAGGAAGGAAAAATACATAATTTACATTAAGGACTCAGAACAAATTTCTGACTTCTTATCTCTTATTGGTGCCTATAATTCTGTTTTAAAATACGAAAACGTAAGAGTTATAAAGGAAATGAGAAACAATGTAAATAGGATTGTTAATTGTGAGACGGCCAACTTAAATAAAACAGTTAAGTCATCTTACGACCAGGTAGAAGATATAAGGCTCATTGACAAGGAAATTGGGATAGAAAATTTAGATGAGGATTTGAAAGTCATAGCCAAGATAAGACTTGAGAATAGGTCTATGAGTTTAAACGATATTGCAAACTCTCTTGAGCCAAAGCTTTCAAAGTCCACGGTTAATTATAGATTTAAAAAACTTAGGAAAATTGCGAATAAGTTGAGGGGTGTATGAAATGATAAGTAAAAAAGTTGTACTTAATAATAGTGACGGGCTCCACGCTAGGGCAGCTGCACTATTTGTAAGAGAGGCCAATAAATTTGCTTCTGAAATAAATCTTGAAGCTCATGGTGACAAGGTAAATGGCAAGTCAATTATTGGAATTATGTCTCTTGGTGCCTTCACTGGCGAAGAGATTGAAATTGAAGCTGAGGGAGTAGACGAAGAAGAAGCAGTTCAAAGATTAGCCTACTTAGTTGAAAAAGAATTTATAAATCTTTAATTTAATAAAAATATTTTGTTTGGAGTTTTGCTTGGTCAAAACTCTTTTTTCATGTCCTTTTATTTGTCTTTGGCCTTTGATAAAATATATTAAAGATTAGTAATGAAATTTTTTATTTTTTAATTTGTGAATGAGAAAATTTTGAAACTTATTAGGAAGTCTTAAAATTTTTTAGGCTAAATAAATTTTAAAAATTAGAATGATTAAAAAAATAAAATTTGTGATTTATAGATTAAGGATGATCCTATGAATAATTTTGTCCACCTACATCTCCATAGTGAATACTCCCTCTTAGATGGTTCTACGAGGATAAATCTCTTGCCACAAAGAGTCAAGGACCTTGGCATGGATGCAGTTGCCCTAACTGACCACGGCAATATGTACGGAGCCATTGCCTTCTATAAGGCCTGCAAGGATGCTGGAGTAAAACCAATCCTAGGTTGCGAGGTCTACATATCAGAGAAGGACATGACCCTTAAGGACAGGACCAACAAGAGGTACCACTTGATTCTCTTGGCAGAAAACAATGAGGGCTTCAAAAATATTATGAAGATAGTTTCCATTGGCTACGTCGATGGATATTATTACAAGCCCCGTGTTGACAAGGAAGTCTTAAGAAAATATTCCAAGGGAGTCATTGCAACTTCAGCCTGTCTAGGTGGCGAAGTTCAAAAACAACTTTTAAATAGGGACAGAGATGCTGCAAAAAAGGCTGCCATTGAATACAAGGAAATCTTTGGAGAAAATAACTTCTTCTTAGAACTCCAAGACCACGGCATACCTGAGCAAGCAAGGGTAAATCGTGAGCTTGTCCTTCTATCAGAAGAGCTAGGGATTCCCCTAACTGCATCAAATGATGTCCACTACTTAAAGAAAGAAGACTCAAAGAGCCACGATGTCCTACTTTGTATCCAAACGGGAAAGACAGTCAATGACACAGACAGGATGAAGTTCCCATCTGATGAATTTTACCTAAAGTCTCCTGATGAAATGGCAGTTCTCTTCCCAGAAAATCTTGAGGCCCTAGAAAATACTGTGAAGATTGCAGAAAGGTGCAATGTTGAAATAAAATTCCACGACCTCCACTTGCCAGAGTTTATTGTTCCAGAAGACTACACTCACGAAGAGTATTTAAAGAAACTGGCCCTTGAGGGAATGATGGACCGTTATGAGAATGTAAGTAACGAGATAAAAGACAGGTTTGAGTTTGAGTTCAACACTATTAAGAACATGGGTTATGTTGACTACTTCTTAATTGTTTGGGACTTTATAAGATATGCGAGAAAGCATGAAATCCAAGTTGGACCTGGAAGGGGTTCTGCTGCTGGGTCAATGATATCTTATTGTCTTGGCATAACTGATGTAGACCCATTGGAGTTTGACCTTCTTTTTGAAAGATTTTTAAATCCAGAGAGGGTTTCCATGCCCGATATTGATATAGACTTTTGCTATGAAAGACGTGAAGAGGTCATTGATTATGTAAACAGGAAGTACGGAGAATCTCACGTTGCCCAAATAGTTACCTTTGGAACTATGGCTGCTCGTAATGCCATAAGGGACGTGGGTCGTGCCCTTGATATGTCTTATGCAAAGGTGGACTATATTGCCAAGCAAGTTCCTCAAGCCCTTAACATGACAATAGAAAAGGCCCTTGATGTTTCAGAAACTTTTAAGGGAATCTACGATGGAGAAGAGGACTCCAAACTTTTAATTGACATGGCCTTAAAACTTGAAGGCCTCCCAAGGCATACTTCTACCCACGCAGCTGGTGTTGTAATTTCTAAGGACGAACTAACAGAATATGTTCCTTTGACGAGAAACGACAAGATCATAGCGACTCAGTTTAACATGATTGAGCTTGAAGAGTTGGGGCTTCTTAAAATGGACTTCTTGGGCCTAAGGACTCTTACAGTTATTAGGGACGCAATTAATTTAATAAAAGAAAACCAAGGCAAGACAATAAATTTTGACAACTTCGACTACAACGACCCAGATGTCTTAAAGATGTTTGCAAGATCAGAAACTCTTGGTGTCTTTCAATTTGAATCCTCTGGCATGAGGGCCTTCTTAAAGGAACTAAAGCCAGACGAATTTTCTGATTTAGTTGCTGCCAACGCCCTCTTTAGACCGGGACCAATGAAGCAAATTCCAAAATTTGTTGGGTCTAAGCACGACAAGTCCACAATTTCCTATATCCATCCAAAGCTTGAGCCAATACTTAAGTCAACCTATGGCTGTATAGTTTACCAAGAACAGGTAATGCAAATTGTTCAGCAAATTGGTGGCTACTCTCTTGGCAGGGCCGACATTGTTAGGCGTGCCATTTCCAAGAAAAAGATGAAGGTAATGGAAGAAGAGAGGAAGAACTTCATCTACGGCAACAAGGAAGAGGGAGTTTGCGGTGCTATTGCCAATGGGGTTGACGAAAAGTCTGCCAATGAAATTTATGACTTGATAATAGACTTTGCTGACTACGCCTTTAACAAGTCCCATTCTGTGGCCTATTCAGTAGTTGCCTACAGGACTGCTTGGTTAAAATATTATTATCCAAGAGAATTTATGGCGGCACAAATTTCTACCTACACAAATGACATCAAGCAAGTCAGCCTCTATATAGAAGAGATTAAAAGGCTGGGCATAGAAATTCTGCCACCAAATATAAATTATTCCTTTAGGAAGTTCACTGTTGAAGACAAGAAGATTCGCTTTGGCCTAAAGGCTGTTAAAAATGTTGGCGACAACTTAATAGAAGTAATTGTAAAGGCTAGGGAAAGGGGACCTTACAAGTCTCTAAAAGACTTTGTTGATAGGATCAATGCCCTTGACAAGTCTGCCCTTAACAAGAGGGCTGTAGAATCCCTAATAAGGTGTGGAGCCATGGACGACTTTGAAGGCAATAGGGCCCAGTACCTTGCAATTTATGAGGGAGTATTGTCATCTTCATCAAATACTGCAAAGAATAATGTAATGGGTCAATTTTCACTTTTTGAAGAGGCAAACTTCCAAGAAGACCTTCCAAAATTACGTGACTTTCCACAAAAGGACAAGCTTGACATGGAAAAGGAAGTTATTGGCATGTACATCTCTGGACATCCCTTAGATCCTTATAGGGAATTAATCGAGAAAAATTCTACAATAAATACAAATCAAATTTTTGAAAAGTACAGGGAAAATCTCTTGAGAAGGTCTAGGGTCAAGGTTGGAGGAATTTTAAAATCCAAGAAGACCATGATCACAAAGACCAACAAGATGATGGCCTTTGCAGCCCTAGAAGACTTGTATGGGACAATTGAACTTGTAATTTTCCCAAATGTCTATTCACGCTACAAGGACCTAATTGAAGATGAGAATGTAGTCGTAGTTGAGGGTCACTTCCAAGAATCTGAAGTGGAAGAGCCAAAGATTTTGGTAGATTCAATTTCAAGACTTAAGATGCCAACAAAAAACAAGTTATATATTTCTGTTGACTCTATGAAAAATGAAAGTGTAAATGAAATAAGAAAAATTTTAAAAGAATATGAAGGATCTACTCCCGTTGTCTTCTTTGAAGAAGAAACGAGGAGGGCCTTTGGGACTGATTCAAGCCTATGGATTGACGACAAGTCCTTTGACGAAATTCAAAATAAATTGATAGCATATACAAAGACTAGAAAAAAAATTATTTTAAAGTAGGTGACTATGAGACTTGCAATTTTAACAAGTGGCGGAGATGCTCCAGGCATGAATGCCACAATAAGAGCAGTTACAAGGACTTGTATCTTTGAAGGGATAGAGGTCTATGGAATAAACGGTGGCTATGAGGGCCTTATTGATGCCAAGTTTGAGAAATTAGTTCAGTCTTCTGTTGCAGACATAATCCAAAGAGGGGGAACAATTCTTTCCACTTCACGTTCTGGAAGATTTATGACAGAAGAGGGACTTGAAAAGGCAATAAATTCTTTGAAAATTTTTGAAATTGACGCCCTTATTGTCCTTGGGGGTGACGGAAGCCTAAAGGGGGCAAAAAAATTAAGAGACAGGGGGATAACTGTAATTGGAATTCCTTGTTCTATTGACAATGACCTTGCCTATACAGACTTCACCATAGGTTTTATGACGGCAGTTGAAACTGTTACAGAAGCCATAAGTCACATTAGGGACACAACGGATGCACATTGTCGTGCCAATGTTGTTGAAGTCATGGGCCGCGAGTGCGGCGATATTGCCCTTTATTCAGGAGTATCTTCTGGAGCTGAATCAATTATTGTTCCAGAGATTGAGACGAATATAAATGAAATTGCTGAGAAGGCTCTTATGGGGAAAAATCGTGGCAAGAGACACCACATAATTATTATGGCCGAGGGTTGTGGGTCTGCCTTTGATTTTGCCAAAGACTTCCAAGACTTAACTGGGATTGAAACGAGGGTGACAGTCCTTGGTTATATCCAAAGGGGAGGAGCTCCTTCTATCTTTGACAGGATTCTCGCATCACAATTTGGATATCTTGCAGTTAAGGAAGCAAAGAAGGGAAATTCTAGAGTCCTTGGATTTAAAGACGGAAGGGCCATGACCATGACCTTTGAAGAAATGTTTGAAGCGAAAAAAGTTTTTAGGGAAGACCTATTAGATATCCTAAAGACTGTTTCTATATGAGGTGGAAAATGAAAAAGACAAAAATTGTTGCCACAATTGGACCAGCAAGTGAGAGTGAAGATATTTTACAAATTCTCTTCACAGAGGGAGTAAACGTTGCGAGACTTAACTTCTCTCACGGCAGTCATGAAGAGCACAAGATAAAAATTGACAGGATAAAAAAACTTAGGAAGGAAATGGACCTTCCCATTGGAATAATGCTTGACACCAAGGGACCAGAAATTAGGTTGGGAGAAGTAGATGGCGAAGTTTCTCTTGAAATTGGAGATAAATTTATCTTAACAAGTGAGGACCTTGTGGGTGATAAAAATATTGCCAGTATTTCCTATAAGAACCTATACAAAGACGTAAAAGTTGGTGACAGGATCCTAATAGATGACGGACTTGTTGAGCTTCTTGTAAAAAATATTGAGGGAGAAAAAATTATTACAGAAGTGGAAAACTCTGGAGTGATTTCTTCCCACAAGGGAGTTAATGTGCCAGGAGTTGATATCAAACTTCCTGCCCTAACTGAAAGGGACATTGAAGACATAAGGTTTGGAGTAAAAGAAGACATAGACTTTATTGCAGCTTCCTTTATTAGGTCAAGAGAAGACGTCCTTGCCATAAGACGTGTCCTCGAAGAAGAGAGTGACTACACGACAAAAATTATTTCAAAGATTGAATCCCAAAAGGCTGTGGAATTAATTGATGAAATCATAGAGGTTTCTGATGGAATTATGGTGGCGAGGGGAGACCTTGGAGTTGAAATAGAAACAGAAGCTGTACCTATAGTTCAAAAAGAAATTATAAAAAAATGTAACGTTGCAGGTAAGACTGTAATCACTGCGACACAAATGCTTGACTCCATGATAAGGAACCCAAGGCCAACACGTGCGGAAACCAATGATGTTGCCAATGCAGTCCTAGATGGGACAAGTGCAGTTATGCTTTCAGGAGAAACTGCCAGCGGCAAGTATCCAGTTGAGGCAGTGGAAACTATGAGAAAAATTATAGAATACACTGAATCAACTATTGACCATGACGAGATATTGGAAAATAGAATTAAGGACGTGGAAAATTCCATGACAAACTCCATAGGTAGGTCTGCCTGCGTAATTGCAAGAGATCTTCACGCCAATGCCATAATTACTGCAACAACATCAGGCAATACTTCAAAGGCAATTGCAAAATTTAGGCCAGAGACACCAATTATTGCATCAACACCTTTTGAAAAAATTAAAAACCAACTTAGCTTGGTTTGGGGAGTTAGGCCCGTAAAAGTTTTAAACTTTAAGGACACAGACAACCTAATTGATGCCTCCATGGAAGTTGCAGTTAAGAAGGGATTTTTAAAATCTGGAGACCTAGTAGTTTTAACTGCAGGAGTTCCTACAGGAATTGCTGGTTCAACTAACCTCTTAAAGATAGAAAATGTTTCAGAAATTCTCGGCAGGGGAACAGCCATAGGAAAGAAAAAGAAAAAGGCCAGGGCTATTGTTGTAAATACTTTTGAAGAACTTGAAGCAAACTTCGAGCCTAAGAACATAATCATCTGCAATGGAACTGATGGCAGGATGATTCCTTATATGGAAAAATCTTCTGGATTTGTAACAGAAGAAGCTGGCTTTACTTCCAATGGAGCAGTTTCTGCAATATCTCTTAACAAGACTGCCATTGTTGGTGTAAGGGACATCACCAAGCTAATAAAAACTGGGGACATTATAACAATTGATGGAACTGATGGTACAGTTAGGAGATAATTTTTTGTGACTTTTTAATAAATTATAAGGTCATAAAAATTTATGAATTTGTGAAATAATGTTAGGTCATAAATTAAGCTGACTTAGTAAAAAAATGTGAAGTCATAATTGACCATGGCTTACTGAAAAAATTTGAAGTCATAAATATTTTTGAGTTGGCGAAAAATTTGAAGTAAGAAATTTTATATAAAAATAAAAAGACCTCTTTTGATATTTTTATCAAAGGGGTCTTTATTTTTGCCTTATTAATTTTTTTATACTTTCTTCTCTTTCCTTGAGGTTGGAATTTATATCTAATAGTTTTGACTTAAACTTTTTAGATTCATCAAGTACTTTTAAATTTGCAAGCCTTTCAGATTCGTTGAGATCCTTAAAGTAAGCACTTAAGTTTCTATCAATTAATTCATAAATTTTATCGAGCCTTTCAGAACTATTAACTAAGTGGTTCACTGTCAAGATTAAATCCAATGTAAAGCAAGTGACAAAGAAGAAGAGAATAATATTTATTAGCTTGTCACTTGACAGGGAGAGGAAGAAAAATAAAATTGGAGTAATTTTCTTTACGATTAAAATATTTGCCAGGCCAAAGATTAAAAGTCCATAGAGGCAAACCCTCCTCTTGATTTGGAAGGGGTAGTTGGAATAGTCCCACCAACGTTTGTGGAAAAATCTTTCCAAGAGATAGCCAATGATGTACTCAATTAAGCAGGACAAAAAGGCTGAGTAAATAAAAATCCAGAGGCTTGACTCAAAATTCTTTAAAAGGCCAAAGGAAAGACTGGCTCCTAGTCCATAGATGGGGCAAATTGGTCCCAAAAGAAAGCCTCTGTTGTGAATTTTATCTAGCTCTATGGCAGAGCAGGGGAAGGTCTCCCAGCACCAGCCAAGAAAGGAGTAGATAAAAAATATTAAGTAAAATTCTTGATATCTCATGGTCTCACCAGCCCAACTTTTACAGGGATTCCCCTAAGGGTCTCAGCAAGGGACACATACTTGTCGGAGTAAGTGACAATCCAGGACTCCAAATACCTGGGTGGAAGGGGAGTCAAGGGGAACATGTGCTTGATGATGATGTCCCTCTCAACCCTATTTAGTCTTAGCTCGGACTTGGCATTGAGATAGGCCTTCATGGGGTGAGTGAAGCCGTGATTCCATCTTTCTTTCTTGCCGTCGTGCCAGTCATAGAGGAAGTAATCGTGCAAGAGGGCGCCCCTAATCATGGAGTCCATGTCTACGTCAAGGTCATATTTTTCTGCCACTTCAATAGACTTTTTGGCAACAGAAATTACGTGTGAGTAGACAGTTGTGTCACCATGTTGGATGAAGTTTTTTGTTTCTAAAAATCTTGTGTTGTCATTTAAAAATTTGACAATTTCTTCTAATTTTTTTATATTTTCCATTTTTATCTCCTGGACTTATTTTAAACTAAAAAAGTAAAAAAACTTCAAAATTTTCTTTAAATTTTTATTTAAAAATCCTAAAATTAATATTTTTTGCAAAAAAATAAAAGCCATATTTCTATGACTTTTATATTCTACTAAAATTTTGTTTCCATGTAAATTCTATTTTTTCCTTCAGCCAAGATATCTTTAACTTCTTTTAATTTTTGTCCTTCCTTGTCGAAAATTAGGACTGATGTAATCTTGTCGATGTCCCTGTCAGTGAGTCCGTACCTATTTTTGATTAGGTCGATTTCTCCCTTATCCCTACTTGTGAATTCGTAGGATATGTCCTCTTTTCGCTTTAAGACTGTTGGCTTTGTTCCAGTTTTGTTTAAGAAGTCTGCAATAGAATCTGGTCTTAGAGAAGTCTTGATTTTTTCAAGAGGAAGGTCTGTGATTTCTTCTTCATTTAAAGTTTTTTGTCTCCTTGTGTCTTCAAACTTAACCCTTGTGTTTAAATCTCCTGAAGTCCAAGGATTATTTTTTAGGGAAGTGATAAGGTCAGGGTACTTGCCAGTGCTTGTAAGATTATTTTCAAGTTTTGGATTTTCTTCCTTGATTTCTTCTTTAACTTCCACAGGTTTTTCCTTACCTTGGTCCTTGTCTTCTTGAGTTTTTTCTTTCACTTCTTCTTTTGCTTTTTCAGCTTTTGCTTCGGCTTCGTCCTTTAAGTCCTTGGCTTCTTCCTTAAGATTTTCTGTTTTAGCATCAGCTTCTTTTTTTATTTCTTGAGCCTTGGCCTTAGTCTCAACCTTAGCTTTTTCAGCTTTTTTTTCTACTTTTTTAGCATCCTTAGAGATATCCTCTTTTACTTCTTGAGTCTTAGATTGTGTTTCAGTCTTTTTTTCCTCAGCCTTTACTTCAGACTTTTTCTTTAAGTCTTTTGCTTCTTCCTTAAGCTCTTCGGCTTTTACTTCAGCTTCTTTTTTTACTTCTTGAGCCTTGGCCTTAGTTTCAGCCTTAGCTTCTGTGGCCTTTGTTTCTACTTTTTTAGCATCCTTGGAAATATCTTTTTTAAAATCTTGAGATTTTTCCTTGATTTCTTCCTTAACTTCTTTAGACTTATCCTTAGCTTCTTCTTTAAGCTTTTTACTTTCTACTTCAGCCTTGTCTTTTAAGTCCTTGGCTTCTTTCTTTGCCTCTTCAGCCTTAAGCTTGGCATCTCTTTCAAGTTTTTTAGCTTGGGCTTCAGTTTTTTCCTTTATGTCTTCAGTCTTTTTCTTTAAGTCATCTACTTTTTGATTTGACTTTTTCTTTTCTCTTCTCTTCTTGCCTCTGTCTTTTTTCCTTGAACCATCGTAGGCTTCTTTTTCCTTTACTTCAGGAGCTTTCTTAGAAAAAGTTTCTTCATTAGTCCTTGTCTCACTCATCTTATGTAGATTTTCTTTTTTAGAATAATTCTTAGCTTTACTTGATGTGTCAATAGATTTTTGACCCTTGCCTCTCTTATTGACAATGGACTTTCTCCAGAAAATCAAGCAAACGATTACAACAACGGCAATTATGTATATTTTGTCTTTCATATAAACACCTCCAATTAATTAACATTATATCACTTTATCAGCAAAAGACTACTGCAATTGTATAAAAATTTAAAAATTGCAAAAAAATAAGACCCGAAGAATCGAGTCTTGATTTTGATTTAATTTTCTATTGCTTTTTTTTGTCTATTTTCAATTTTCTCTCTCACTATTCCAACAACATCTCTCACTTCACGAACTCCCAACTTGTATAGGCAGAAGACATAAACTGAAGCTGCAATAAGGACTACTAGCATTAGGAAAAGTAATCTCAATAGAGTTTGGACTCCACCTGATGTTAGGGCCATAATGAGTTTCTCATAAGGGAAGTAGGATAAAGTTATTACTCCCATTACAAGTGATGCCATTATTGTTTTAACAAGTGCCTTGATGTAGGACCTTGTTCCAAGATTTCCTATTTTTCTCTTCAAGAGTATGAAGGAAATGAAAACTGCAATTGTTGTTGCAATGGAAACTGAAGCTGCCAGTCCATTTGTACCAAAGTGTCTTGCAACCAAGAGATTAAGTCCAACGTTAATAGCTACGTTAGTTACACCAACATAGAAAGGCGTCTTTGTGTCTCCAATAGAATAGTAAATCCTATTTAAGACGTTGATAACAGAAATTGAAATTAATGATAGAGAATAACACCTAAGTGTTGATGTTGCTGCAATACCATTGGCCGCAGTAAAGGAACCACGAACAAAGGCAATTTCTATTATAGGTCTTGCCAAGATAATTAGGCCAACAGTTGCAGGGACAGTTATAAATAAAACAGTCTTAACAGATGCATTCATAACTTTTTTACCAAGCTTCATGTCGCCAGACCCCAAAGTTCTTGTTAGGATAGGGAAGACTATGGCAGTGATGGCTGTGATAAAAATACCAATTATCATGGTGTTCAATTTATTCGAGTAATATAAAATTGATGCTGCACCTTCACCCATTGTTGATGCTAAACGCCTATTTACAATTATATTAATATCATTAACGGATACAGAAACAAAAACTGGGAGGGCGAGCATTATTGCATTTTGAACATATTCATCTTTGAAGTCTGCCACAAGCTTTGGCCTGTAACCAATTTTCATTGCGTTAGGTAGTAGGAACAAAAATTGTGCCAAGATACCTAGGACTGATGCAATTGTAAGTCCAATGATCCCAACGTGGTGGGAAAAAAGTAGTAGATAAATTATATAGGTTAAGTTAAGTGGAATTGCAATGGCCCCAGTTGCTGCGAACTTGCCACCATGTTGGAGGTAACCTTCCATTACCCCAACCCAAGATGAAAATAAAACTACGGGCATTCCAACTTGTATTAGTTTAATAACTATTGCATAAGTTTCAGGATTTTTTGTTGAAACTGTTAGAAGTGCAATTTGTTTAGGAAAAACTATTCCAAGAATAATTAATACAAAAGAAACCAATGATGCTATTAACAATAAGTTGTTTGTGAAATAATTTTTTCTACTTGGTCCATGGTCGTTTTTTGCCTTTTGAACAGAAGGTATATATGTTGTTGCTATTGCTTGTGTTACAAAAGCAGATATAGTTGCTGTAGCACCTTGGGCAAGAGAAAAGGCATCCATTTCAATTCCTGCACCAAAGACATAAGCTGTTAGTGACTCCCTAAAAAAACCAAAAACTTTTCCTATTAAAGAAAAAATAATAATGGCTAGAGTGGACTTTGCAATTCTTGACCCTGCGCTGGTCTCGTTACTTTTATTTTCCAATTTAAAATCTCCTTTATAAGTCTTATCAAATTATAATTTGTTTGAATTTTTATGTCAAGTAAGGTTATTTTCTAGACTTTTAAAGGATTTTATTTTTGTGTTATTATATATAAGAAACATTATTAAAATAATGAATTTTATATATAGGAGGAAAAATGAAAAATAAAAATTTAATAAAAAAAGTTGCTCCATATTTTTATAAGTATAGGTTCACACTTTTTTTAGACTTGTTTTGTGCAGGCCTAACAACTGCAAGTGAAATGATCCTGCCACTAATCTTAAGAGCCCTAACAAACAAGGGAGTAAATGATTTAGCTTCTATGAGTTTTGACTTTGTTATGAAGTTGGCTCTTATATATGTAGGAATTAAGGCAATAGAAGTTGTGGCCCAATACTTTATGACATCCATTGGCCACATCATGGGGGCAAAGATAGAGACTGATATGAGGAGGGACCTTTACGCCCACCTCCAAACCCTTTCGGATACTTTTTACAATGAAACCAAGGTTGGGGTTATTATGTCAAGGATCACAAACGACCTCTTTGACATAACAGAGTTTGCCCACCACTGCCCAGAGGAATATTTTATTGGAGCCATAAAGATAATTATTTCCCTAATTATTCTTTTAAACTTCAACGTAAAGATGACTCTTTTAATTTATATCATGATTCCACTTATGATTTACTTCTCAGGTCACTTTAGGAACAAGATGCGTAAGGCCCAAAAGGACCAAAGAGTCCACGTTGGTAATTTAAACTCAGCTATTGAAGATTCCCTTCTTGGAATAAGGGTTGTAAAGTCCTTTGCAAAAGAAGACCTTGAAAAGGAAAAGTTCACCCATGAGAACAACAAGTTCCTAGGAATAAAGAAGACTTACTACAAGTCCATGGCTGGCTTTAACACAGTCAACAGGATTTTTGACGGTTTTATGTATCTTATCTTAATCATTTCTGGAGGCTACTTCCTAATGAAGGGAGAAATTGGTCCAGAGGACTTAATTGTTTATGTAATGTACGTTCAATCCCTTCTTGCAACTGTTAGAAGAATTATTGAATTTACGGAGCAATTCCAAAAGGGAATGACAGGTATTGAAAGATTTTCAGAAATTATGGCAATAGAAGCTGACATTAAGGACAAGGAAGCTGCCATAGAGATAAAAAGTCTTAGGGGAGAAATTACCTTTGACCATGTAGACTTCTCTTATGGTCAGGGCGAAGAAAAAGTCTTGGAAGATTTTTCAGTCAACATTTCTCCTGGACAAAAGCTTGCCATCGTTGGACCAAGTGGTGCTGGTAAGACTACAATTTGTAACTTGATTCCAAGATTTTACGACGTTGACAAGGGATCAGTTAAGGTGGACGGACTTGATGTAAGAGATGTTCAGCTTAAATCTCTTAGGGAAAACATTGGAATAGTCCAACAAGATGTATATCTATTGTCTGGTTCAGTTAGAGACAACATTGCCTATGGCAAGGAAGGTGCAAGTGATCATGAAGTCATAAAAGCTGCCAAGCTTGCAGGAGCCTACGACTTTATAAAAAACCTACCAGATGGTTTTGACACCTATGTGGGTGAGCGTGGAGTAAAACTTTCTGGAGGACAAAAGCAAAGAATTTCTATTGCCAGAGTCTTCTTAAAGAATCCACCAATTTTAATCCTAGACGAAGCAACTTCTGCCCTTGACAACAAGTCTGAAGTTGTTGTTCAGGATTCTATTGAAAAACTATCAAAGGGAAGGACAACTTTAACAATTGCCCACAGGCTTACAACAGTTCAAAACGCAGACCTAATTCTCGTAATGACTAAAGATGGAATAATCGAAAGAGGAACTCATAAAGAATTAATGGAAGAGAAGTCCTATTATTACAACCTCTACACTAAGGGCGGTAGGTTAGAATAAAATCTTTTGGGGTAATATCTTACTAAGGTGAAATGAAAAGATCTTGTGAGGTGAACTATGAAAGATTATATAGAAATAATTAAGAAGAGAAGGTCCTACTACAACTTGTCGGAAGATGTGGACCTTACAAATGAAGAAATAAAATATCTTGTGGAAGATGTCATGAACATAACTCCATCACACATGAATGCAGAGACAACTAGGGTTGTCTTATTATTTGATGACAAGTCTAAAGACTTTTGGACAAGAGTTAATGAAACTTTTGACAATTCCATAAATGAAGAAAAGTTCCATGGATTTTACCATGCCAAGGGAACTGCCCTAATTTTTATAGACATGAATGAAATTTGGGATCAAGAAATAAATATTCCTTCATATAAAGATTATTTTGAAACTTGGGGTCACCACTCAGCTGCTATGCTTCAACTTAATCTTTGGCAAGCCCTGAGGGATGAAGGTATTGGAGCAAGCAACCAACACTACAATCCAGTAATTGATGAGTGGGTTAAAGAAGATTATGACCTTCCAGACCACTGGGAGCTTGTGGCACAAATGCCCTTTGGAAAAATTGAGGAAGAACCAGACCCAAAAGATAAAAAACCAATAGAAGAAAAATTAATAGTTATTGAATAAGAGCTAGGTCCAAGTGACCTAGTTTTTTATTTTCCTATACTTCTTGTAATAAGAAAAACTTATGCTTATAATAAACTTATCAGGGGAGCGCATGCTGAGATTAGGTTTATCCTTAAACCCTTTGAACCGGGACAGGTAATGCTGTCTAGGGAAGGCTGCCTCTATTTGTAGAGGCTTTTTTTATTGGAAAATTTTACAAGGAGGTTAAGATGAAAATATCAGTAGCAATACAAATCCTACCAACTACTGCTGAAGGAACTACAAAATCTGTGGTCCAAGTAGTTGACAAGGTAATAGAATATATTCAAAGCGAAGAAGTTGATTATGTAGTCACTCCCTTTGAAACAGTTATAGAGTTAGACGACTTTGACAAGGCCTTTGAAATCTTAAAAAACTGTGTGAAGTTAGCAGGAGAAATTTCAGAACAAGTGGCTTGTTATTCCAAGACCTTTTATTCTGAGAAAGGAATATTGACAATTGAAGAAAAAACAGGCAAGTATCAAGGATAATATCTCAGCAGCTTCTTTGATAGTAATTATTTTAGTCCTTTGGCACTTGGCGACAACTTATGGAGGGGTATCGGCCTTTATGCTGCCCAAGCCACTTGATGTTGTCAAGGCCTTTGTAAATGACTTTCCAACAATTTCATCCCACATGTGGACAACCTTGACAGAAGCCTTTTTAGGTTTATCTGTTGGTGTGACCCTGGGTTTTATTGTGGCACTATTAATGGATTTATCAGACACACTTTATTCTGCTTTTTATCCAATTTTAGTAATTAGCCAAACTGTTCCCACAGTTGCAATTGCACCCCTACTTGTCCTTTGGATGGGTTATGGTGTAATGCCTAAAATTACATTAATTGTAATTGGAACTTTTTTCCCAATTGCAGTTTCACTCTTAGAAGCCTTTAAGCAAGTAGATCCAGACAAGACAAAACTTTTAAAGGCCATGGGGGCAGGCAAGTATGAAATCTATAAGTACATTAAATTTCCAGAAAGTCTTACAAACTTTTTTGCTGCCTTTAAGATAGCTGTTTCCTATTCAGTTGTAGGTGCAGTTATTGCCGAATGGTTAGGTGGCTATAAGGGACTGGGAGTATATATGATAAGAGTTCAAAAAAACTACTCCTTTGACAAGATGTTTGCAGTTATATTTTTAATTTCGGCAATTTCGCTAATCTTAATGAAGTTAGTTAGCTTTATTCAAAGAAAGGCAATGCCGTGGACGGAGGTAAAATGAAAAATTTAAGAAAACTATTAATTTTAATCCTTGTTGGACTTTTCCTAACAGGATGTGGCAAGAAAGACGATGCAAAGGCAGGAGAGGGCAAGGATCTTCCAAAGGAAAAGGTAAGCTTCCTACTTGACTGGGAACCAAATGTAAACCACGCAGGTCTTTATGTTGCTATGGACAAGGGCTTCTTTGAAGAAGAAGGCATAGAAGTAGAAGTAAACCAACCACCAGCAAATGGTGCTGAATCTCTTGTAGCATCAGGTAAGGCTGACTTTGGCGTATCCTACCAAGACACAATTGCACCAGCTTTTGCAAGTGACGAACCGCTTCCAGTAACAGCTCTTGCAGCAATAATAAACCACAATACTTCAGGAATTATTTCTATGAAGGAAACTGGAATAGAAAGACCAAAGGACATGGAAGGACACAATTATGCAACATGGGGACTTCCAATTGAACAAGCAATATTAAGACAAGTAATAACAGATGACGGAGGAGACTTTTCTAAGGTTGAACTCCTTCCAGAAAATGTTGTAAATGCAGTCCAAGCTATTAGTGGAAAAATCGATTCAGTTTGGGTCTTCTTCCAAGTTGATGGAGTTCTTGCAGCAAAGGAAAATGTGCCAATTAACTACTTTGCCTTTAGAGATATCAGCCCAGTATTTGACTATTACACACCAATTCTTATTGCAAACAACGACTTCTTAGAAAATAAGGAAGATGTGGCAAAGAGATTTATGCGTGCCTTTGTAAAGGGTTATGAATATGCAGCAGAAAATCCTAAGGAAGCAGCAGAAATTTTAGTTAAGATAAACCCAGAACTTGACAAGGACTTTGTGGAAAAGGGAATGGAATATCTTGCTGACAAGTACCAAGATGATGCAGCTTACTTTGGACAAATTGATCCAGACAGATGGAACAATTTCTACCAATGGCTATGGGAAAACAAACTAATCGACAAGGAAATTCCAAAGGACTTTGGATTCACTGACGATTTTGTAAATCCAGAAAAATTAAAATGAGTGAAAAATTAGAAATTTTAAGAGTAGAAAATGTTGACAAGTCCTTTAACGACAACTTGGTCTTAAAGGACATCAACATTAAATTAAATAAGGGAGAATTAGTTTCTCTTGTGGGAGTATCAGGCAGTGGAAAGACAACCCTCTTCAATATTATTGCTGGACTCTTGGCACCAGATAGGGGCAAGGTCTATCTAAAGGGAGAAGATGTGACAGGGAAGGCAGGTAATATATCTTATATGCTTCAAAAGGACATGCTCCTACCCTATATGACGATTATAGACAATGTTTCGCTTCCTTTAGTTCTTCGTGGCAAAAAGAAGAAAGAAGCAAGAGAAGAAGTTTATGGACTCTTTAAAGACTTTGGCCTAGAAGGCTGGCAAGAAAAATTTCCATCACAACTTTCTGGTGGAATGGCACAACGTGCAGCTCTTTTGAGGACCTATGTGTTTTCCAATGAAGTGGCTCTTCTTGATGAACCTTTTTCTGCCCTTGATGCAATAACTAAGGCTTCTATTCACAAGTGGTATAAAAATATTATTAATGAAATTGGAATTTCCACGATTTTTATAACTCACGACATAGAAGAAGCAGTGAAACTCTCCGATAGAATTTATATTATGGGGAAAAATCCTGGAACAATAATTGAAGAAATACAAATTAGTGAAGATTTTCATGAAAACTTTTTCGAGGATAAAAAATTTATAGAATACAAAAAACATATTATTGAAAAACTTGATAAACTCATATAATAAGGGGCTTAGGCCCCTTTTTTGTTTATAATTTTTTTTAAATATATCAAGATTTTTTAAAAGACAATGTTTGCATATTGATGAAATTTAGATTATAATTTAAATACGTTATTGCAATGATTTATTTGACAAAAGGAGGAAATAGATGCAATACTTTGTAGATTTAAACAGTGACATTGGAGAATCTTTCGGTGCCTACAAAATGGGAATGGACGAAGAGATAGTAAAATATGTTACTAGCATTAACTGTGCTTGTGGTTATCACGCAGGCGATCCACTTATCATGGATGCTACTTGTAAGGCAGCAGCTGATAATGGCGTAGAAATTGGCGCTCACCCAGGTTATCCAGACTTAATGGGATTTGGTAGAAGAAAAATGGCTGTAAAACCTGAAGAAGCTAGAGCTTATATGCTTTATCAAGTTGGAGCTCTTTCAGCTTTTGCTAAGGCTCACGGCAAAAAACTTCAACACATGAAGCTTCATGGAGCATTCTACAACACAGCTTGTAACGATGAAGCTCTTGCAAATGCAGTTTTAGACGCAGTTGAAGAATTTGACAAAGACCTAATCCTAATGGTTCTTAGTGGCTCATACATAGCTAAAGAAGGTAAGAGAAGAGGACTTAAGGTTGCACAAGAAGTTTTCGCTGATAGGGGATACAACGAAGACGGAACTTTAGTTAACAGATCTCTACCAGGAGCTTTTGTTAAGGATCCAAAGGAAGCAATACCAAGAGTTGTAAAGATGATCAAAGAAAACAAAGTTGTAACTGCTAATGGTAAGGAAATCGATATAGTAGCAGATTCAATTTGTGTTCACGGAGACAACCCAGAAGCTCTTGAATTCGTAAAAAATATTCGTGAAGGACTTAAGGCTGAAGGTATAGAAATAAAACCTTTAATTAGTTTCTTATAATAAGGAGGATAAAATGAGTAAAAACAAAGGTAATTGGTCTGTTCTTTTAGGGGCAGCCTTCCTAATGGCAACATCTGCCGTAGGACCAGGATTTATGACGCAAACTGCAACATTTACTACAAAAATTGGAGCAGACTTTGCAGCAGTAATTTTAATTTCAATTATATTTTCTTATATTGCACAACTTAACGTATGGAGAGTAATAGCAGTTTCTAAGATGAGAGGTCAAGACATTGCCAACAATGTATTACCTGGACTTGGATATTTTATAGCTTTTCTAGTTGCACTAGGTGGCTTGGCATTCAACATAGGTAATGTTGGTGGAGCTGGACTTGGACTTAATGTTATCTTTGGAATAGATGTAAAAATTGGTGCAGCAATTGGTGGCGTAATTGGTATTATTTTATTCTCATCAAAATCAGCATCTTCAATTATGGATAGGGTTACTCAAGTATTAGGTGCCCTTATGATTATCCTAATTGCCTTTGTAGCAGTTAAGACACAACCACCTGTTGGTGAAGCTGTAAAAGCATCTGTAAACCCAGTTGGTGGATTTAACAGCATTGTTTCTCCAACACTTACACTTATTGGTGGTACTGTTGGTGGTTACATTATATTCTCAGGTGGACACAGACTTATTGATGCTGGTATCACTGGAGAAGAAAATCTTGATCAAGTAAATAAATCTGCATCACTAGGTATTGGTGTAGCTTTTGTAGTAAGGGTTTTATTATTCCTAGCAATTCTTGGTGTTACTAAGATGGCTAATGCACAAATTGATCCTGACAACATTGCAGCTTCTTCTTTCTTAGCAGCTTCAGGTGTTGTTGGTTATAAGATATTTGGTTTTGTATTTGCAGCAGCAGCCTTTACTTCTGTAGTAGGTGCAGCATATACTTCAGTATCTTTCCTAAAAACTTTATTTAAATTCGTAGCTGATCACGAAAACATGGTTACAATTGCCTTTATCGTAATCTCTACAATTATGTTTATCTTTATTGGACAACCACAAACTCTACTTGTAGTAGTTGGTACTCTAAACGGATTAATTCTTCCAGTTACACTTGCAGTAATCCTACTTGCATCTAAGAAAAAGAAAATTGTTGGTGACTATGTTCACTCTAATGTGCTTTTTATCTTAGGTTGGATAGTAGTAGCTGTAACTGCTTTTATGGGTATTCAAACTATAATAGCAAACGTTGGAAAATTATTTGGTTAAGATAAGGATATTTTGACATAAGTATAGGAGTAAAAAATGTATGATAAAATAAAATTTCTAACTGCTGGCGACTCTGCCATAGTAATGGAATTTGGCGACACTATTGAAAAAAAAATAAACGCCAGAATTGCCGCAGTTGTAGAAAGTTTAAAAAAGAAAAATATTGACGGTATCTTAGACATTTTACCAACTTACAGGTCTATATTGATTAATTATGACCCAGTAAAGATTTCCTATGGTGAAATGGTTGATACCCTAAAGGGACTTAGCAAAGCTGACTCAGGTGAGCAAAGTGATGAAGTTAGACTTATTGAAATCCCAACAATTTATGGTGGCGAATATGGTCCAGATATAGACTTTGTAGCTGAGCACGCAAATTTATCTAAGGACGATGTTATAAAGATTCACTCTGGCACAGATTATTTAGTTTATATGATGGGCTTTATCCCAGGTTTTACTTACCTTGGTGGACTTGATGAGAGAATTGCAACTCCAAGACTAAAGAGCCCAAGATTAAAGATAGAAGCTGGTTCAGTTGGTATTGCAGCTAATCAAACTGGTATGTACCCACTTGAATCTCCAGGAGGATGGCAATTAATAGGAAGAACTCCACTTAAACTTTTTGATGATACTAAGGAACCACCTGTATTCATCCAAGCTGGTGACTACATTAGATATGTCCCAATTGATCAAAAAGAATATGACAGAATTAAAGAAGAAGTGGAAAAAGATACCTACAAGGTTTCAATTAAGAAGGTAAAGAGGGGTGATCTTCATGAGTAGTATCGATGTAATTAACGGTGGAATTCTAACAACAATTCAAGATGCTGGTAGATATGGCTACCAAGAATTAGGTATTCCTACATCAGGTGTCATGGATGATTACAACTACAGACTTGCCAATATCTTAGTTGGAAATAAACTTGATGAAGCTGTCCTAGAAATGACTTATTTCGGACCGACTCTTAAATTTAACGAAGAACTTACACTTGCAATAACAGGTTCTGATATGAACCCAAAAATAAATGGTGAGCCTGCACCTATGTTTGAAACTATAAAGGTTAAGGCTGGCGACACCTTACAATTTGGAAAGGCAAATGAAGGTGTTAGGGGCTATATTGCCTTTGGCGGATCTATAGATGTGCCTGTAGTTAATGGTTCTAAATCAACTCACATGAAGACAAAAATGGGTGGTATTGACGGTAGAGCTTTAAAACCTAAGGACACATTAAAGATTAAAAAATCTAAAGACAAGACAATGAGAAGAATACCTGAAAAGTATCTTCCTAAGTTTAACCACTGCAATGTCCTAAGAGTTGTTCTTGGACCTCAAGATAACTACTTCACAGAAAAGGGAATTCACGACTTATTTAAATCAGGTGGCTACCAAGTGACTAAGGACTTTGACAGAATGGGAATTAGATTAAAGGGAACTGCTATTGAACACAAGGAAACTGCAGATATTATTTCTGATGGAACTAACTTTGGTTCAATCCAAGTGCCTGCTAATGGTCAACCAATTATCCTTGTAGCAGATAGGCAAACTACTGGTGGTTACACAAAGATTGGTAACGTAATTACACCAGACCTTCACAAGCTTGCTAACATGTCCTTCTTAGATAAGATTTTATTCCAAAAAGTTACTATCGAAGAAGCACAAAAGGCAACAGTTGATTACAAGAAAAATTTCGAAGCAATTAAGAAGGAGTCTGTAATATGAAATTAAGTGAACTAGGTAAATTACACCCAAGAGATGTAAGAGAACTTATTAGAAAGGGAGAAGTTGACCTTCCAACTTCTGGCATGAGTGAAGGATACCTACAAGCAAACCTTGCAATCCTTCCAAAGAAATATGCTTACGATTTTCTATTATTTGCTCAAAGAAATCCAAAACCTTGTCCAATCCTTGAAGTTCTAGATGAAGGAAGCCCTCTTACAAAGATAATGGCTGACGGAGCAGACATAAGGACAGACGTGCCAAGATACAGGATTTATAAAAATGGCGAATTTGTTGAAGAAGTTAAGGACCTAAAAGACGTGTGGCAAGATGACTTTGTTACTTTCGTTATTGGATGTTCCTTCTCCTTTGAAAAGGCCATGCTAGAAGCAGATGTTCCTGTAAGACACATTGAAGACGAACACAACGTTCCAATGTATATTACAAACATAGCAACAGAACCAGCAGGAATCTTTCACGGAAACACAGTTGTATCTATGAGACCAATTCCTTACAAGGATATTGTTAAGGCCACAACTGTTACAGCAAGATTCCCAGCAACTCACGGAGCTCCAATTCACATTGGTGATCCATCTGTTATTGGAATCAAAGATGTTGACAAGCCAGACTTTGGTGAAAGAAGTGAAATTAAAGAAGGAGAAGTGCCAGTATTCTGGGCTTGTGGTGTAACACCTCAAGCAGTAGCTATGGCATCTAAACCTGAAATTATGATTACTCACGCACCAGGTCACATGCTTATATTAGATAAAAAAGACGCTTACGTTTCAGTATTTTAAAAATAAAATTCTTATCTGCCAGGGAAACTTGGCAGATTTTTTATGTTCAAAATTATATTTTAGTTTTTGTAGATTAAGTTGATTAGGAGTATAATTAAGTAAAGTAATAAAGAGATGGGAGAGGTGGATTATGAAAAAATATTTTAAAATTTTATTAGTCTTTGCAGGTCTTATTCTTTTACTCACTGGATGCGAGAATAAATCTCTTTACTCTATGAAGACAGATTTGTCAAATGAAAAGGGTCTGAAGAAATTAATTGGAAGCATGGACTGGGTGCCTTATAAGCTTGAAGATTATAAGCTAAGAAATAAGAATCTAGAAATTAAAGTAAGTGGAGAGCCTGACATAAGCCAAGATGAGTCCTTTAAAAAAACTTTTATAAATGGAGTGATCTTACTTGTCTTAACTGACGCTGAAGAAGTTAGATACTCTCAAGAAAAATTATATTTTGGAGAAATTGATAGAGACCTTGCCAATGAAATTTTAAAAATCAAGTATGGGAAAGAAGTAGATGATTATAAAAAAAGCCAAGAGGACTTTGACAACTTAGTTGAAAGTTTAGAAAATGAAAAGTTTGAAGCTGGTGCTGCTAAATTTGAAATGATGGAGTGAAGACTAATTTAATAAATGTTAAATTTAATTCTTAATTTGTGATATTATAATTTATAGTTTATAAATTGAGGATGATTTAATGGAAAAGCTATATATAGTTATAATTTTGAACTTAATGAATTTTATTCTATATGGCCTGGACAAGTTTAAGGCCAAGCACAAGATGTGGAGGATAAGTGAGAAGACCCTCCTCACATTTTCACTAGTAGGAGGTCTTGGTGGACTTGCTGGAATGGAATTTTTTCACCACAAGACTCGTGAGAGAAAGTTTTATATTGCAAATTTGATTGGAATACTTGTGACAATTTATGTGACAGTAAAATAAGGATGCCTAGTGGAAGCTGGCATCCTTTTTTCTTGCAAAAATTTATTAATTTGTAGGTCGAAAGATAATTTAAAGTTTGAAAGCGAAATTAAAGTTTGAAAAAATCTATGAACTTGCAAGTCAAAGCTAAGTTAAAATAGAAAAATTTAATAGGATTCAATTTCGCCCAAGATGTCACGTCCATCTAACATCTTTAAAATATTTTTGATATCCAAGATAATTACTCTTTCCTTCTTTAACTTCTCCTTAGTTTCTTTTTTCAAGAAGGATGTGTTGATAAAGAGGACAGGAATTATCTTGTCATACAAGCCTGAGAACTTGTCCAAGAGTTTTTTTACTTCTTTTTCTGACAAAACTTCGGTGTTCCTGTATTTTTTAATTTCAAGTGCATACCTCTTAGAACCTTTCTTTACATAAAAGTCGAAGGAAGTGTCCTTGTCTTCATTCTTAAAGCGTTCTAGCTGGTATCCAGTCCTTTGGAGGGCAATTTGTGCCAAGCCTTCTGCTGTTACTTCTTCGTCTAGGCTTGATAGGCCTCTCAAAAGGTTTTTGGGAAAGATTTTAAAGATTCCCGTACAGATCTCTTCTCCGCCAGGCCCATACTTGTAGTCGAAGCCAACTAACAAGTCCTCAACAATGTTGAAGTTGCCATGTGCCAAGGAGTTTCTTATGTGTCTCAAGAGACAATCTGTTTTTGATTCGCCTTCTGACTTTGTCAAAATAATTTTTTGAGAGTGGGGACAAATTTTTTTGTCGTAAAACTTTACTATGTCCTGATCTATATAGTCTAGGAAGGCCACGTCCTTGTTCTCTAAACTCATATAATTTTTTATTATTCCAAAGACAAAATTTTCAAAATTTAATGAAGATGTGAGCTCATTTTCTTGTGACTGGGCTGAATTTATATTGGGAACGTACCAAAGGAGGTACTCCAAATTTTTTGTCATTTCCTTTGTGAGGTCTAGGGGCTTTTTCTCGTGTTCGATTGTATAGGGGACCTTCTTCTTGCAATTTTCAAATTCAAATCCAAATCTTTTTAAGTTGACAGGCATTTTTCCACCTCTTTCATCATTTCTTAAGGAAAGTATAACACAGTTTTTAATATTTATTCTTCTTAATATTATTGACAAGTGGAGGAAAATTTTATTTAATGAATATTAACGAATATTTAATACTTGGAGGTAAAAATGGAAAACTTTAATAACTCAGAAAAGAAAAAGAAGTTTGTTCCATCAATTGAAACAGAACTCAGGAGGAGACAAGTTTCTGTACCTGAAGTAATTTACAGAGCAAGTGGGATAAATTTTATGGGAAAGAGGATAAAGTCTCTCATATTTACCAATGATATACCTATTATTGTAAACAATAACGCCCAGGCAGTTATGTCTGTCTATCCCTTTACACCTCAACTTAAAATTGTATCTGCTATAATGGAAGTTGCGTCAATGCCAGTCTTTGTAGGAATTGGTGGAGGTACAACTTCAGGACTTAGGTCAGTTAACATTGGTCTTCAAGCTGAGCTAATGGGAGCAACTGGAGTTGTCGTAAATGCCCCTATGACTAATGAAAATATTAGTATGATATCCAAGGCTCTTGACATTGCAGTTATAGCTACTGTTATTTCAAGGTATGACGATATAGAGGGTAAGGTTGCAGCTGGTGCCAGAGTTTTAAATATTGCAGGTGGAAAAAACACTGCAGAACTAGTAAGATATACAAGAAAGCTACTTGGAGATGAGTTTCCAATAATAGCTACAGGTGGTCACACTGATGAGCATATTATTGAGACAATCGAAGCAGGTGCCAATGCTATCACCTACACACCAGTATCAAGCTCTGATATTTTTTCTGAAGTAATGGATACTTATAGGGAAAATAAGAGAGAGGAAGAGAGTAAATAGAAAAGGAGAAAAAATGGAATTTGGATTTTTATCGATAGTCCCTCCAATTGTTGCCATTGCCCTGGCACTTATAACTAAGGAAGTAATCACTTCACTGTTAATTGGAATTATAGCTGGAGGACTTATCTTTACAGGTGGAAATATTATTGCCGCCTTAGAAACAGTTTTTACACTAATGGGGACCAAGCTTGGGGACAATGCCCTTATGCTGGTTTTCTTAGCAATGCTTGGATCCTTGGTCATGGTAATGAACATGGCAGGTGGATCTTTTGCCTATGGTAAGTGGGCAAGTAAGAAGATTAAGAGCAAGAAGATGGCAAAACTTGCCACAGCCTTCTTGGGAATTATAATTTTTATTGACGACTACTTTAACTGTCTTACAGTTGGAGCAGTTATGAAACCAATAACTGATGAGAACAAGGTATCTAGGGCCAAGCTTGCTCACATAATAGACTCTTGTGCAGCACCAGTTTGTATTTTGGCACCAGTTTCATCTTGGGCGGCTTCAGTTGTTGCCGTTATTGGTGATACAGGGGTTGCAAATCCAATGAGCGTATTCTTGTCTACAATACCTATGAATATTTATCCCTTTATGACACTTCTTATGATTTTATACTTTTCAACAACGGACATTGAAATGGGAGTAATGGAAAAGTATGAACTAAATGACACATCAAAGATAGTTGAAAAAGAAGATGTTGGTTACGAATATTCAAAAAATGGAAGAGTTTTTGATCTTGTACTTCCAATTGTAGTCTTAATTTTTGTAACAATAATGATGATGTTAAAGACTGGAGGTTTCTTCTCTGAAGGAGTGGGAGCTGGAGCAGCCTTTGGAGATGCAAATGTAAACTTGTCTCTTGTAATTGGAGCCTTCTTTGCAATTGTTATTTCTTTTATCCTTTATATTCCAAGAAAACTTTTAAAGTTTGACGACTTTATGAAGGGGATAGTGGAAGGTATGAAGACAATGATTTCTGCTATTGTTATCCTATCTCTTGCATGGACAATTGGTGGGATCACAAGTGATGAATTCCTAAATACAGGATCTTATATTGCATCACTTATAGCTAATTCAACAATGCCAATGTGGATGCTGCCTGCAATAATCTTTGTAGTAGGTGCCTTCTTGTCCTTCTCAACAGGAACTGCTTGGGGAACTTTTGGTATTTTAATTCCAATTATGGTTCCAATCCTAATGCACACAGACCACATGCACTTCTTGTCAATTATTCTTGCTGCAATCTTCTCAGGATCAGTATTTGGAGACCACTGCTCACCAATTTCTGATACAACAATTTTGTCATCAGCAGGAGCAGGTTGCGACCACATAGCCCACGTATCAAGTCAGTTGCCTTATGCAATTAGCGTTGGTTCTGCATCCTTCTTGGCCTTTCTAGTATCAGGTATACTTGACAAGCCAAACCTTACACTTCCGATAGGCATAGTTTTCTTAGCAGTAATTGTTTTTGTAATGAGAAGACTAACAATAAATAAATATTTAAAAAATGTAAATAATTAAATTTTTTAGGCTGGCTCTGCTGGCCTTTTTTTATTGCTTCAATTGTCAAGTCAAGTTAAAAAGTTTGAATAATAAAATTGTTGGAAATGTGAAAAAGTTTTTTTAACTACTTTAAAAATCCTTTAATGTGGTATATAGTTTAGGTAAGATAAAGAAAGGGGGCTGCTATGACTTTTCAAATTGAAAAGAAGGATATTTTAGACTACGACGTTGACGCAATAGTTAATGCTGCAAATAAAGAGCTTAGACCTGGCGGAGGAGTTTGCGGACAAATCTTTTCTCATGCAGATGACAGTGAATTAGAAGAAGAATGTAAAGGACTTGCCCCAATAGAGCCTGGCCAAGCTGTTGTGACAAAGGGATATAAGCTAAGGGCGAAAAATATTATCCACGCTGTGGGACCAATTTATTTTGATGGAAAACAAGGAGAGAAAGAAGTTTTACAAAAAGCCTACAAGTCTGCACTTGACTTGGCAGTTGAAAATAATTTTAAATCTCTTGTCTTCCCACTTTTGTCTTCAGGGATTTATGGTTATCCACTTGAAGAAGCGGCAGAAGTTGCTGTTTATACTATTAGAGACTTTTTAGAAGATCACAATCTTGATGTCACTATTTCAGTTTTAAATGACAAGTTTCTAAATGTTTTAAAAGAAAAAAATAAAGACTGGATGGAAAAATAAAATAAGACAAAAAAAGATAGCTTGTCACAAAAGACAGGCTATCTTTTTACTTGCTTGTAAAAGTATTCTTTGAAAATTTAAATTACAAGTTCTTTAGTTTTTTGAAAAAACTTTTGAAAATCAAAATTTTTTAACTTATCAATATAATAATCTCTTTATTTCGTTTCTCATTCTTATCTTGCCAGCATGGTAGGCAACCTTTCCAGCTCTCTTTGGATTTAAAAGGGCAAGGAAGCTCTTGAGTCTTCTCTTTCTTCTTCTCAATTTTCTCTTTGGTTTAATCATCTTTATAAAGGCAATAAATTTTATTAAACTAGATAATTTTTTCATACTTCCTCCTAAATTAATTTATTTTTTCTTCTTGCTAGACGATTTTGTTTTATCTGAGGATTTTTTTGAATCCTTATCTTTTTTCTTTGAAGACTTGTCGTCATTAGACTCATCTTCATCCATATTTTCATTATACCATTCTCTGGTGTGGATATTGCAATAAGACTTAGGAATAGTCATGTAGTCTTCAGGGTAGATGCCATAGTGGTCCTTGGCATCGTAGCCTTCCTTTCTCTCAAAGAGAACTGTGTAGAGGACTGACTCACTTGGGCAGAATTGGTTGGCCATCTTGCCTGAGTCCTTACATATTAAATATTTTTTAAACAAGTCGTCATTTTCCTTTGGCTCAGTTCCAGAAATAAATTTTTCTGTGTATGAGGCGCCAGCATAATTAGAAAGCTTAGTTGCAAGTTTCCCACTCTTTGATGAAATTTTTCTCGCTACAATGTAGGAAGGATCTTCCTTAAAATTTTCTTCTTCACCAATATTTTTTGCCATCTTGTTAAAAAGATTAAGGGCATCTTGACTATTGGCTGCAAGAGAGATCTTTGGTGTGTCTGCTCCTAGCCAAAAGGAAACCGTATGGGACTCATTAAAGGCATTTACAAAATAATCTGACTTAGTCTTATTTTGTCCCAAGTAGGCACCAGTTTCTGAAGAATTTATTTTTGCTCCCTTGGCATTTCCATTTTTAGCATTTCCAATAAAGACATCTCTCAAAAGGTAGGACGATTTCTCGTCAAAGAGCCTCTTATTTTTATTGGAGTTGTCAATAATTATGTTGCCACTTGGATCCTCAATTTTTAAAATACCAGTTTCTTCTTTGTAAACTCCTTGGTTGGCAATAGTTTGGTACATCTTTGATAAGTCAGATAAGCGAAGGCCTACCTGCATATTGCCAAGAGCCAGGGACTCAAGATTTTCGTCATTCTTATTTTTGTTGTCATCATGTGAGATGAAGTAGTCCTTGTTATCTTCATCAATTACACCAAATTTTTTTAAGACATCCATGGCCTTGTCCTTGCCAAGATCTTGAAGGATTTTTGCAGGGATGACATTAGAAGATACTTCCATAGACTTGCGAAGGGTCATTAGTCCCTTGAAGGAGTCATAATAATTTGCTGGCCAAAAGTTTCCATCAACAGTCATTGGCACGTCATCGTATACATCTCCAAGAGTTTTACCAGATTCAAGAGCTGGAAGATAAACACTAAAGGGTGTAAGAGCAGAGCCTGGCTGTCTAAAGGAATCTGTGGCGCGATTTAAAATCTTCGCATTCTTTGTCCTGACATCAAGGCCACCAATAATTCCTTCCACAAAACCTGTTTCATTATTGACAGCAATCATGGCAGATTGTGGTTGGACTACTGGGTCTTCCTTGTAATCAAAGTACTTATTTGAAATAATTAAATTTTCATTTTCAATTTTATAAAAATCTGGAAAATCCTTTAAATAATCTCCGTCAATAATCAAATAATTATTCTTTAATTCAAAAGCCCCTTCTTCGATTTTTAGGCCACCAAGTTCATAGGTCCTTAAGATTTTATCGTCACCAAGTTCATAGGCATCTATGATGTCAATTTTTTGGCCAGTGTCCTTGAAGTATAGACTTTTTATCTTCAAGTCGCCGTGAGATGAGATACTGTAAAGGGACTTTGGAATAATAAGGTTTAGCTTGTCGTCTAGGATATTTTCCCTAGCAAAGTATAAGACCTCGTCGCCAAAGATAATATTTTTCCATTCATCGAAGTTTAGGTTTAGCATCCTTGCTCCACCAGAAGATGAATAATTTAAGAGGAGTTTTTGGAAGCCCTCGTACTTGTCTTCCAAATCCTTTTGTATTTCTTCATCAATTGTGGAGTAAACCTTGTAACCACCTGTAAAGAGTTTGTGCTCTCCTTCTTCTAGACTAATTTTGTAGAAGTCAGATAGATATCTTGAAGCTTCTTTTTTTATGTAGTCTGTGGAATAAGTGGACATGGTGTGGTTTTTAAAATTTTTTGGGTTTAAGTCAGACACAATGTCAAAATTCTTTGCCTTTTCGTATTCAGTGTCATTGATGTAGCCAAGCTCATGCATCCTCATTAGGACAGTTTTTTGCCTCTTGAAGGCATCGTCGTTTAAAACCATGTAGAGGTCCTTGCCGTCAATCTCACGAGTCCCAATGACCCTGAAGTCATCCTCCAAGTACTCAGGTGGCACTGACTTAAAGGGTGAATAATTTGTTGGTGACTTTGGTATTGATGCAAGAAGGGCAGCTTCTGCAATGTTTAAATCTACGGCAGACTTTGAAAAATAAGTTTGGGCTGCAGCTTCAATCCCATAGGCACCTTGGCCAAGATTAATTCTATTTAAGTAGGCCTCAAGGATCTCATCCTTAGTCAAGGCATCTTCAACTCGAAGTGACAAGTAGGCCTCTTGGATTTTTCTCCCAAGAGTTTTTTGGTTTGTGAGATAAACTGAACGAACTAACTGCTGAGTTATTGTTGATCCACCACGCATAATAGACCTTGATTTTATATTTGCAGCAATAGATGATGCTATCCCAATGGGGTCAAGGCCCTTGTGCTTGTAGAACCTGTGGTCCTCAATGGCAACAAAGGAATTTTTTATGTCTTCAGGAATATCCGTAATGTCAATAAGGCTTCTGTACTCAAGTGATTCAATTTTTTCAATTAAATTTCCATCCTTAGAATAAATGTAGGAGCTCTGGTTAAAGGATGAACTCAAATTATTTAAGTCTGTGGCAGGAGTTTTTGAAATTATTGAAACTATGAGGGCAGAAAAAAATGAAATAAGTAAAACAAAAATCAAAAGCAAGACCAAGAGGCCAATTTTTATTTTTTGATTTTTATTTAAATTTTTAAAATTATTTTTTAATTCTCTTAAGTTTTCCATACTTTCTCCTTTGTACAATTATAACATTTTAACAAGCTAAATACTATTAGACGGTTTTTGAAACTTGCAAGGATGTAGTATAATGTTAATTATGGATAATGTTTATTTAGAGAATTTAAATTCAAATAAAAAATTAGAGAGAGTTATAACTGTTGGAACAAATCTTGGGGCCTACCCCCACAGTCTTGAAACTTCTATGCAGGAGCTTAGTGAGCTTGTCTATGCAGACGGGGCTGAAGTTGTGGGCGAGGTAACTCAAAATATTTATAAATTTAACCCCAAATATCTAATTGGATCTGGTAAGGTTGACGAGATTAAAGAAATGGTTGAGCTTCTAGAAGTTGATGCCGTTGTCTTTAACGATGAGCTTTCTGGTATCCAGGTAAGGAACTTGGAGAAGAGAATCAAGAAGAAGGTCATCGATAGGACAAACTTGATCTTAGATATATTTGGCCTTCGTGCCACTACTTATGAGGCCAAGCTTCAAGTTGAACTGGCAAGACTTGAGTACCAACTCCCAAGACTTCTTGGTATTGATGGTTGGTCAAGGACTGGTGGTGGAATTGGTACCAGGGGACCAGGTGAGCAAATAATTGAAACTGATAGGAGAAGGTTAAAAAGAGAAATCGATAAGATTAAGGAGAAGCTTGAAAAAGCCAAGAAGACTAGAGACACCACAAGGGAGAGAAGGATTGACTCTAATATCCCTATTGTGTCCTTAGTTGGTTATACAAACGCAGGCAAGTCTACGATTTTGAACAGACTAAAGGAAGAAGAATCGGGAGAAGTTTCTGTAAAAAATATGCTTTTCGAAACCCTTGATCCATCTTCAAGAAAGGCAAGGCTTCTTTCTGGTCGTGAGTTTATAATTTCTGATACAGTTGGATTTGTTTCTAAGCTTCCCACAAAAATTGTCGAGGCCTTTAAGTCTACCCTTGAAGAAATTAAGTATTCGGACCTAATCCTCCACGTAATTGACGCATCAAGTGAAGATTTGGAAATCCAATACAACACGACTATGGCAATCTTAAAGGACATTGAGGTCTTGGACAAAAATATAATCACTGTCTTTAACAAGGTGGACAGGGTTGACCTCTATGACATCAACTTGCCACTGAGAGTTATGTCAGACAAGAAGGTTTATATTTCTGCTCTCAAGGATGAAAATATGGACTCCCTCTTGAAAATAATTGAGGACAATCTCGATGAAAAATATTTTGATGTGAAATTAAAATTTGCCTATGACGACACAGACCTCCTCTACAAGCTAGTAGAAAAGTTCGATGCAAAACCTATCTATGAAGATGATGGAATTTATTTAGACCTCAAGCTTGAAGAAAGAGAATACGAAAAAGTAAAGGATTATGTTGTAAATGTATAAGACAATTTTAAAAGATGGGAAGGCAGAAATTGAAATAAAAAAATCAATTTTTATTGGTCATGCCTTTTTTGTAAAAAGTGAAGAAAAGGCCTTAGAAATTTTAGAAAGGGTTAAAGAAGAACACAGGTCGGCAACCCACAACTGTCACGCCTATATAATTGGCGAAGATGGACTGACGCAGAGGTATTCTGATGATGGGGAGCCATCAGGTACAGCAGGTATCCCCATGCTTGAAGTTTTAAAAAAAGAAGAAATGAGAAATGTCCTTGTCATTGTAACCCGTTACTTTGGTGGGACAAAGTTAGGAGCAGGTGGTCTTGTTCGTGCCTACACAGAAGGAGTGGTAAAGGCCCTTGATGAGGCCAAGAGGTGTGAGAGAAAAAATTTTACCAGGACAAAAATTATTTACGACTACACCTTCCACGGTGCTATCGTGAACTTGTTAGCAAACGAAAATTATAAAATCATAGAGGAAAATTATACAGATAAGGTTGAAGTCACAATTGATATTGGAGAAGACAAGTCCATTATTGATAAGATCAGGGATATTACATCTGCAAATTTTGAAAAAGAAGACTTGGAAGAGATTGAACTTCCAACTATTGATGGAAAAATTATTTATTAAATTTAGGAGAAATTATGGATTATAAAAAATTAACAGAAGACTTAGTTAAGTGGGTAGAAGATTATGCAAAAGAAGTTGGAGCCAAGGGCTTTATCTTTGGTTTGTCAGGTGGAATTGACTCAGCAGTTATCGCTGCTATTGCCAAAAGAGTTTTTCCAGACAATTCTCTTGGATTAATTATGCCTTGCGACAGTATCGATGAGGACAGGGAAGATGCCCTAAAAGTTGCTGAAGCTATAGATCTTGAGACAAAGACAATTGATTTAACAAAAACTTTTGAAGAACTAATGGATGCTTCCTTCACATCAGACAATAGGATGGCAAGGTCAAACATCAAGCCGAGACTTAGGATGACCACACTTTATTATTATGCCCAAGACTTGGGCTACCTAGTCCTTGGTCCATCAAATGCCAGTGAGTGGTACCTTGGTTACTCAACAAAGTATGGGGACTCTGGCGCAGACCTTATGCCAATAGTAAATATTTTAAAGACAGATATCTTTGAAGTGGCAAAGGAATTGGGACTTCCTGATTTTATAATAAATAAAAAGCCATCAGCAGGCCTTTGGGTAGGACAAACTGATGAAGATGAAATGGGCTTCACTTATGACGTTCTTGACTCTTACATCAGGGGAGAAAAAACTCCAGAGCCTGAGATAAAAGAAAAAATTGACAGGATGCACAAAAATTCAGCTCACAAAAGATCTATGGCTCCAAGTTTTAAATTTTAATTTTTAAAGGGAGATTAAAATGGGAAATCATCAACTTAGAAATTTATTTATTTTACTAGTTATTATGGGAGCCTTTGATGTTTACAGGTATTTTACAAGTGGCATAGTAGTTTCAGATTTAATTTATAAGTATATTTTTGTAATCGGCGTCTTCTTGATAACTTGCTTTGTAGTTTATGTAATATCAAGAAGAAATGAATAAAATAAATTTAAAATTTACAAAAACATCACAATATCTTTACTGTTAATAAATAAATTATTTATATAATTTGTTTAAAAACAGATATATTTTTAGGAGGATAAAATGAAGAAATCTATAGTTCCAACAATTGTATTAGGTTGTGTTTTACTTACAGTTCCTTCATTTGCAAAAAATTCTGATACAGTTAATAATCAATATAGAGAACAAATCATAGAGTATACTGATAAGGAAGATAAAGAAATCATTCCTTATAGCATGGTTATTACTACAGGCTCTTACAGAGGAATTGAGTATGAAAAATATTGTCAATTGACGAAAGGGAATGGAAGTAAAGTAAACTTTTGGATAAGAAATGATGGCAGGTACCCTGTTGTTATAAAAATTAATGGTGGAAATGCTGTTACTGTAAAAGCAGGAGGACAAGGCTATACATCAACTTCAGTCGGAAGATTTAGTAAAGATTATAAGTTTACAGCTAGTTGTCCTCAAGGTGGAGACATAAATATAGATTATAGAATTGTTCAAAGAGATTAATTTTAATAGTTCCAAGAATCTTATAATTTAAAATTGCTATATCTGTTTTTTAATGCCACGAAGTATTTTTTTGTGGCATTTTTTGTAAATTAAGATTTGGAGGTTTAAAATGAAGAAAAAATTTTTAACTGTTATTGCTGTTGCTTTAGCTTTGATAAGTTTATCAGCATGTGCAAAAAAGACTAACGGTGTAGAAGAAGAAAATAAAAAAGAAACTGCAGAAAATATCAATCAAAAAAAAGAAGATGACAAAAAATCTAATGAAGAATATATTGTTGAAAATGGAAGTCAAAAAGGTTCTGCTTTCCAACAAGAACGCTCTTTAGAAAAGTCCAATGGAAGTGAAGTGAATTTTTGGATAAAAAACAAGGGTGAATATCCAGTAGAAATTAAAATTGATGGAGATTATCCTGTAATTGTTGAAGCAGGAAAAGATGGAGAGACTTCTGCTCCAATAAAAAAAGACAAAGTTGATTATAAGTTTTCAGCAAGTTCCACTGAAGGTGGAGATATCGACATAGATTTTAAAATTGTTCAAAGTAATTAAATAAAAAATAAAAAAGAAAATTAAAATTTACAAAAACATCACAATATTTTTACTGTTAATAAAATAATTTTTATTAAAATTTATTTAAGGGTGATGTAAATGTTAAAAGATAGAATTAAAAATTTATTTATACTCATACTTTTTATGATAATTGTTGATGGATTTATTTATTACAAGACAGGAAGTTTGAGTTCTGAAACAATAATAAATGACATTTTCGTCATTGGAGTTTATCTGATAACTTGCTTCATTATTTATGTGATTTCAAAGAAAAAGTCATAAATTGAATGATTACATTAAAAATATTATAGAAAAGATAAAAAATAAATTTAAAATTAGTCTTGACAAAAATTTTTTACAAGAATATAATATCCACTAATAAAATAATAAATGCCATGAAAGAGAAAAAGATATTTAATGAGTCTTAAAGAGAGTGGGGATGGTGAGAGCCCGCAGATAAGTTGATGTCATATATTCACTCTAAAGCATGAGGATTGAATAATAGTAGATCTTTACGGAAGTCTCCGTTACCATAGACTAGAGATTGTTAGATCTTTAAAGAGGAAATATTTTTATTTCGAATTTAGGTGGTACCGCGAATCCTTCGCCCTATATGGGGTGAAGGATTTTTTTATTATTTTAAATAATTTTTTGGAGGACAAAAATGAAAAATTTAAAGAAAATGGTAAAAGTTATAAGTATTGGTGCCCTTGCGCTTTCCCTTGTTGGATGTGCAGGTGATAAGAAAGCAGAAAAAGAAAGTGGAGAAAAAATAAAAGTTGGAGCAATCCAATATATTGAACACGTGTCCCTTGACAATGCCCTAAGGGGTTTCCAAGACAGGCTTAAGGAAGAAGGACTTGATGTAGAAGTTGATGTGGAAAACCTACAAGGAGACCAAGCCCTAGCTACAACTGGTCCTAAAAAGTTTCAAGGAGATGAATATAAACTAGTTTATGCAATCTCAACACCAGCTGCCCAAGGAGCAAAGACTGCTCTTCCAAATAAAAATATTATATATTCAGCAGTTACAGATCCTGTGGAAGCAGGTTTAATTGAATCGTCAGATAAAATCACAAACATCACAGGAGTTAACGACGCAGTTTCTGCAAAAGATCAATTAGAATCCTTTTTAAAAATTTATCCTAATGTAAAAACTATTGGAACAATTTTCTCAACTAATGAAGTCAACTCAAAGGTCCAAGTTGAAAATTTAGAGAAGGCTTGTGATGAACTTGGACTTAAACTTGAAAGCGTGGGAATCAATAACATCAACGACATTGGCCAAGCCCTTTCAACTATAACTGAAAAGATAGATGCTTATTATGCTCTTACTGACAACACAGTTGCATCTGCTGGCCCAATTCTTGCAGAAAATCTTTTAAAAAATAAAATTCCATCACTTTCTGCTGAAGAAGGACAAGTTTCCAAAGGACTCCTTATGAGTGAAGGCGTTGACTACTATGAACATGGAAGACAAGCAGGAGAAATGGCAATAAAACTTTTAAAGGGTGAAGACATAAAAAATCTTCAGGCAGAAGACAACAAGACTTCAAAGAAAAAGATCAACAACAAAACTGCTGAAGCTCTTGGACTTGATCTTACGAATGAAAATTTAAAGGATGCAGAAATTTTAAAATAAAAATCTCACTGAGATAAGTAAAATAAAAATTAAATAAAAATTTTGGACGAATTTATAAAAAAAGACTTGACTTTGGTCTGCTAGCAGAATATACTAAATATAATTTAAATAAAGCGTTGAAAGAGAAAAAAGAATTTTTAGTGATTTTAAGAGAGTTGCCGGTTGGTGATAGGCAATACACGGAAATTTAACATACACTCTAAAGCTTATTTGTTGAAGTTAGTAGGCAAGTACGGAAGCCACCGTTATCTGAGGCTAGAGGTTGTTAGACCTTAAAGTGAGGTAATCTTTTTGATTATAAAATCGGGTGGTACCGCGAAGTCAGTCTTTCGTCCCAATGTGGATGAAAGGCTTTTTTTATTTTATGGAGGTTTTTTATGAAATTTAGAAAGTTGTTTATTTTACTTATGATGTCCCTTGTTCTTGTGGCTTGTGGCAAAAGTGAAAATAGTGTAAATGAAAAAGAAGTAAATGCTGCAGAAACTAGTGGCGGAAAAAAAGTTGGAGTAATTCAAATTGCAGACCACATTGCTCTTGAAAGAGCGAGAAAGGGTTTTGAAGATGAACTTAAAAAGACAAACCCAGATGTGGAAATTATTTCTAAGAATGCCAATGGAGACTTAACAGTTGTACCATCAATTATTAAGTCATTCCAAGACAAAAATGTTGATTTAATTTACGCAATAGCAACACCAGCTGCCCAAGGAGCAAAAAATGGTGAAAAGGAAATTCCAATTATATTTAACGCAGTTACAGATCCAGCATCTGCTGACCTTGTTAAAAACTTGGAAGAACCTGAAGGAAACATAACAGGAGTTTCTGATTACTTCTCAATAGAAGCTCAACTAGAAGAAATGATTAGCATCTTCCCAGACATTAAAAATATTGGAGTTATGTTCTCAACAAATGAAGCCAATTCAAAATTCCAAGTTGAAGAACTAAAGAAGGCAGCAGATGGTTTTGGACTTAATGTAGTGGAAGTTGGAGTAAATAACATCAATGACGTATCAACAGCAATAAAGACAATTGAAGGAAAGATAGACATCTTCATGGCAATTACTGACAACACAGTTTCTTCTGCATCAACAATAATTGCAGAGTCACTAAAGGCTGCAAAGATTCCTTCCTTTGCATCAGAAGAAGGTCCAGTTGAAAATGGAATTCTTGTAAGTGCAGGAGTTGACTATGTTGAACTTGGTATGAAGGCAGCAGGAATGGCAAGTGAAATCCTTGGTGGCAAGGAAGTAAAAGATGTTCCAGTTTTATTCTCAACTGAAACAAGTAAGGTTGTAAACAAGAAAACTGCTGAAGCCCTTGGCCTAGAAGATGACAAGAACTTAATGGATAATGCAAAAGTAGTTGAATAGATGAAAAAAGATTAAAACATATAGGAGGAAAAAGTTGAATTCAGTAATAATGGAATCCATTGTCATGGGACTTATATTTTCAATATTGACAATAGGAGTTGTAATAACTTTTAAAATTTTAGATTTCCCTGACATGTCAGTGGAAGGAACTTTCCCACTAGGGGCCTTTGCCTTTGCAAAGATGCTAACACTTGGCATGAACCCAATCCTTGCAATGCTAGTTTCACTTGTGGCAGGAGGACTTGGAGGCTATATCACATATATTTTGTTTAGGAAGTTTAAGATCCAAGCAATCTTATCAGGAATCCTAACGATGACATTTTTATATTCAGTGAATTTAAGAATTACTGGTACACCAAATGTTACCTTCTTTGATTATAAGACTGTATTTCAACTTTTTGAAAGTCTTCCTAAGATGTTAATTCTTGCAATAATAACACTTGTAATAAAATTAATTCTTGATTGGTTTTTGAAGACTGAAAAGGGCTACCTTCTTTTGGCAACAGGAGATAATGAAACTCTTGTTAAGTCCCTTGGAAAAAATCCAGACAAGTATATTGCAATAGGACTTGTAATATCCAACGGACTTGCTGCACTTGCTGGAGCCCTAATGGCACAGTCAAATGGTTATGCAGACATCACAATGGGCCAAGCCATAATCGTATCAGCACTTGCATCAGTTATAATTGGTGATGCCTTCTTAAAGAACGCGAGCTTTTTAAATAGGACGACAAGAGCCATAATCGGTGCCATAATTTACAGGATTATTTACGGGATCGCCCTTTACCTAGGACTAGCTCCAAGTGATTTAAAGGGAATAACTGCAATAATCGTAGTATTCTTCATAGTTTATAATGATGTTTCTTCAAAGGGACTATCAATTTTAAAAGGAAAGAGGGAAGAAAATGCTAAGAATTAAAAATTTATCAAAAACTTTTTACAAGGGAATGGAAGAAGAAAATCAAATTTTTGATAATTTCTCCCTTGATATAGAAGAAAATAAGTGTGTTGCAATTTTGGGACCTAACGGTTGTGGCAAGTCTACACTTTTTAATATGATTTCAGGTTCACTTAACCCTGACTCTGGAGAAATCCTCTTGGGAGATGTGGATATTGCAAAATTATCTGAAGACAAGAGGGCAATAGATATAGGCAAGGTAAACCAAGACCCATCGAAGGGAGTTTGTCAGAGCCTAAATATTTTAGAAAATATGTCCATGGCCTTCAAGAAAGGACACAAATTTACCTTCAAGAGATTGATCGACAAGAAGAACAACGACGAGATAATAGAAAAGCTAAAGTCCATTGACCTGGGACTTGAAAACAAATTAAAGACTCAAGTAAAGTTTTTATCAGGTGGACAAAGACAGTCACTGTCACTTCTTATGGCAACTGTTAAGAGACCAAAGATTCTTTTACTTGATGAACACACAGCAGCCCTTGATCCAAAGACTTCTAAGATAATAATGGATAAGACCAATGACCTTATTAAAAAAGAAAAAATCACAACCCTAATGATTACTCACAACTTAAAAAATGCCATTGATTACTCAGACAGAATTATAATGCTCAACAAGGGAAAAGTTGTCTTAGATATTCTTCCAAGTGAAGTTACAGAAGAAGAACTAAATAGGATCTACAACGAAAAGATTGAAGAAGAAAATAATCTAGAAGTAGAAAAGCTTGCTAGAGTAAATCAAGTTGAAAGCTTCGCATAAATTTCATAAATAATTGCATGAAAAAGGAGCCTTACCCAATAGATAAGTCTATTCAGTAAGGCTCCTTTTTATTTACTATTTAATTTCAAAATAACTTTAAAAATTACTTTACTTTTTATTAGTTTAAAAATATTTATTGATACAATCAAAGGCTTCAGGCATACTTACACATTCTTTTTTAGAAAGATATTTAACTGCATCTAATCTTCTATTTTTTAAAATTAATGAGTATATGTGTAGAATGTCATCATGACTTAAGTTATTAAATTTTTCTCTTAAGTAGCTAAAGTCATCTAACTTATAACTTAGCCATAAAGTCCTCGATACTTTATAATTTATATTTTTTATAAATTTATTTAATCTAATTTCATTATAAATAATATATATTGCGAGTAATCCTATAAGTAAATCTTTCATAATATCACCAAAAAAATAATAACATAGAAAAATAAAAAATAATAGTAAGCATCATTAATGGGATAAAAAAATGATGAGTTAAAAAAATTAAGACTTAAAAATAATAAAAAAGTCCTACTCAAGAAAGAGTAGGATTTTTTGTTTAATATAAAATTTTATTTTAAAGTGAGAGTAAATTCGTCACCAATTGCTTGTTCTTCAATAGGCATTTCTTTGCCGTCATAGCTGTTGACTGTCACTCTGTATAATTGGCATTTTAGTGTTTTTATTTCATTTAAAAGTTCATCGGCAGTAACTTTGCTAGTGACTGGAGAGAAGTAAAGGTTGGATTTATTTTTCTCTGCTTCGCCAGTTTCAAAATATACAAATCTATCCTTAGAATCTCTGGCTTTTATTGAATAAAGATATCCATCTTCGGTGTCAGGATAGTTTAATAGGATTTTTTGTGAAGCTGGGCTTGTAGTAAAGCTTTCAATGACAATGTTATTTGTATCTGGAATAGTAAAGTCCTTTGCTATAAGATTTTTATTCATTTTCATTTGAGACATATCTATATTTGTTGAAATATTAATTTTTTTCTTGTCTCCTAAAAATTCATCAAAGGAAAATTCTAAATTAACTTTGCCTTCTTTTGGTAAGGAGTCTTCCAAAACATATTTAAGAGTATAGACATTTACTTTTTTATCTTCAGGTAAAGTATATCCAGAGCCGTTGGAGCCGAAAATTTTAATTTTCTTGCCATTAACCTTAAGTTCAGTTAAGTTAACTTCTCCGGAGAGCATTTTTTCTGAGTCATTTAGACTCAAAATTACAGTGTATAAATTATTATCTTCAATAATAAATTTATCAAAAATATATTTTTTGCCATTTATTTCAAAAACTTCGTTTAAATTTACGCTGTACTCATCAACTTCCCTTGACAATCCCATGGCATCAGATAAAGTAATTTTAAAATTACTTGCTAATTCTCTTGTCTTGGCAAAGACATAGCCACCGGATGTGTAATTTGTAATCCCCAAAACTAATATAAGAGATGCTGCAATAGTAACTATTTTTTTATTAAACTTATTTTTCTTGTTTTTTATTTTTAATGATTTCACAGTTCTTTTTAGATTTTCTCTTTCAAAATCATTAAGAGGAACTTCTTCGTATTCAATTTTCATGTCGTTTAACTCATCATAAATATTATTTTTCATAAAAATTTCTCCTCCATTTTTTTAAAAAACTTCTTCCTCTACTAACTTTTTTATAGGCGTTAGCTGTGGAAATATTTTGTTTAGATGCTGCCTCTTTATAGGAAAGACCATGGATAAAAATATTTTCAAAAAGTTTTTTGTCTTCGTCATTTAAAAGTGAAAGGACTTCTTCTATTTCTAGATTTGAAGATAAATCTGAATCGACTATTTTTGAATCTTCATCTAGTCTAAGGCTTTCAAATTTAATTTCTTTTCTAAGGATATCTATGGCTCTATATTTAGCAACAAGGGCACACCAATTTTTAAAAGTAGACCTACTTGGGTCGAAGTATTGAATATTCTGCCATATAATTAAAAGTGCGTCATTCATGGCTTCGTCCCAAAGGTTTGGATATTTCCAAAGTGTTTTTGAAATAACTCCCTTTAATATTTTTCCGTAATCTTCTATAAATATATAGAGGGCATCTTCATCTTTATTTTTTAGCCTTTCTATCAAGTCTTGATTATCCATATTTCCTCCTTCACTTATATATTCGTGATAGAGATAATAATTCTGACAAATTTTTAAAATTAAAATTTATGAAAAATAATTTTGAGCACAAAAAAACTATCCTGGTTACCCAAGATAGTTTTTTTAATTAATATTTAAGTTCTTTATTAGAATATATTGAGTAAGTCAATACTATCATCAAGATAAATATCACTGCATTTGCTATTAGGCCAAATAGGTTTAAGTTTGCGCTAACAAAGCTATAAGGTCTAAAGGCTTCGTTAGGGAAGTAAGAAACTACCATAGCGAAGACATCGCCAATAACTTTTCCTACAATTGTAAGTAATACAATTAGGAATACAAAAAGTGCAGCTACTGCATCTTGGTGTAATGAAGACTTTGAAATTGCAGAGAAGAAAAATCCTATGGACATAAAGACAAGGCCAGAGCCAAGTAGTCCAACGAAAACTTTTACAATTCCTTCTATAATTTCAAAGCTTGTAACTTGTGGAGTGTCGCTTCCAAGAGAAGAGATACCTAGGACAAGTCCAAAACTTGCAAGTGCCATTATAATTAAAAATAAAATATAAATTAAAATATTTGCTGTGAACTTTCCAGTTACAATTTCTGATTTAGAAATTGGGTTTGAGTAAATATATTCAATGTTACCTGAAGATTGTTCCTTTGCAAGGGAGTTGGCTCCAAGTTGCATTGCAAATACAAAAATTAATATTGCAAGATAGTGGTAAACTAGGGCAAGATAGTCGCCAATGTTTAATATATCCATGCCTTCATAAAAGCCCAAGATATTTCTTGTTGGCTCGTTAAAACTTTCTAAAACTGAATTAAAGAGCGAATTCATTTGTGACTCTGCAAGGAAGGGATAAAAGGCAAGCATAAGTCCCAGTAAAATTATTAGGACAATGGCCCAAGAAATCATCTTTGCAAAGTTTGATTTAAATTCCATATTAAATATCATCTTTGTCCTCCTTTAGCTTTGTTTCTTCACTTGCATTGAAGATGCCATCATTAGAGGTTTCAATAACTATTGTGTCAGGAGAAGTTTTTTCTTCTTTTGGAGCCTCAGATTCTTCTGGAGTCACTTGAGGACTCTCTTCTCCAAGAACTTTTTCAGAATACTCTTCATCCATAAAAAGATTTGTCTTTGTGTTGTGGACAGTATCCTTTTCCATTTCAGCAGTGCTTAGGCCTTCAACAGTGTCAAAGTTATTTTCAGCTTGGTCTATCTTAACAGTAGACTCACTTACTCCATTAATAGTTTCTGCTTCCACAGTAGAAGTTTCTTCTAATTTAATGTCCTTTGACTCTTTAGAAGCTTCAGTCTTTCTTCTTGGAAGTTTTGCATTTTCTCCCTTGTAATAAGCTTCAACCTTGTCGCTTAACTGAGCATCTTCAAGTACATAATTTTCTAGGCCTTCTTCGTAGATAACTTTAGAAAGTTCTGGAAGTGGTCCGTCATAGTAAAGGATAGTTTCATCTTCTTCGTCCTTAATTATCCTTGATCCAATAGAAGTAAAGTAATTTAAATTACCCCTGAAGGAGTCGATTTTTAAAACTTTATCTCCTGCTGCCTTGACATTGTTGTATTCAATGTCTTGGACCTTACCGTCAGACAGGTAGGCAATACGGGCAGAATATTTTTTTGCTTCTCTTAATGATTCAGATAAAAGTAAAACTGTTAAGTTTTCTTGTTCATTTAATTTCTTAACATGAGAGAAGAGTCTGTCTATATCCTTTTCTTCCAGGAACTTGCAAGGATTGTCTAAGATTAAAAGTCTTGGCTTAATAACTAGGGCGTTAATAATAGCTAAGAGTTTTCTTTCCCTGTCTCTCAAATCACAAACTCTTAAATTTGAATTAAATTCAAAATAATCACATAGAAGGTCAATGTCTTCTGTGTTAGCAAGGTTGTGTGCGTTAAGTGTCTTCTTTAATAAGGCAAAAGACTTGATTTTTGAATCGAAAATCATATCTTCTGGCACAAGAGACACACTTTCTTTTATTTCCTTTGATTCTTTAAATGAATCCATATCATAAACCTTAATAGATCCGCTATTAGGTTTTAAAAATCCCATTATAATTCTTGCAAGAGTAGTTTTTCCAGATTTTTCAGTTCCAAGTAGGGAGAAAAATTCTCCGTCCAAGATTTCAAGATTTAAATTTCGTAAAACTTTATCTTTACCCTTGCCCTTTGTCAGGTCATTTATGACGATGGCACTCATACTATTCACCTCTTTAATAATTAATAAACTCATTATACAATAAAAAATATTTAATTAAAAGATTGAAGAGCCTATCTTAGCTAAATATTAACTAAATAATAGAAAAGATTGGAGATAAATTTTAATTTTTATTATAATTTTAAACTTATAAGTCAATAAAATTTATGACTTCATAAAAAATTATGACTTTACAAAAATTTATAACTTTATAAAAAACTATGACTTTATAAAAAAATAGGAGGTCATAAAAAACTATAACTTTATAAAAAACTATGACTTGGGATTAGAATATGAAGTGAAAAAAATCTAGGACTTAATAATAAACTGGTAGCTTATAGGTAAAATAAAATGACTAAAAAAGTGCCTTGTGATATAATTTTAATCTGAATGGAGGTTTTTAAATGAAACTTGGAATCGTGGGACTACCTAATGTTGGTAAGTCTACTTTATTTAATGCCCTAACAAGTGCTGGTGCAGAAGCTGCAAACTATCCCTTTGCAACAATTGAACCAAACGTTGGGGTTGTAAACGTGCCTGATGAAAGATTAGAAGTTCTTTCAAAGATGGCCAACTCACAAAGAATTGTCTACACTAATATAGAATTTTACGACATTGCAGGACTTGTTAAGGGAGCCAGCAAGGGCGAAGGACTTGGCAACCAATTTTTATCAAATATCCGTGAAGTCGATGCCATTGTCCACGTTGTAAGATGTTTTGAAGACGAAAATATAATTCACGTTGACGGATCCGTTGACCCTTTGCGTGATATTGAAAATATAAACCTAGAATTAATTTTTTCTGACCTAGAACAAGTTGAAAATAGGTATTCAAAGGTTGCAAAAAAAGCAAGGGCTGAAAAAAATCTTGCCAAGGAAAGAGATCTTTTAGAAAAAATTAAGACAGCCTTAGAAGAAGGAAGGTCTGCAAGAGAAGTTGAACTTGATGATGAAGAAAAGAAAATCATTAAGAACTACTCTCTTCTAAGTGCAAAGCCTGTTATTTATGTTTGTAACGTTGCAGAAGAAGAACTTACAAAGGAAGACAATGAATATGTAAAGGCAGTTAGGGAATATGCAGAAAAAACTGGCGACGAAGTTGTAGTTATCTCTGCAGAAATTGAATCAGAAATAGCTGCCCTAGATGAAGATGAAAAGGAACTTTTCTTGGAAGAACTTGGCCTTGAGTCATCAGGGCTTGATAAGCTAATTAAGTCTAGCTACAGACTTCTTGGCCTAATTTCCTTTATCACAACAGGAGAAATGGAAACAAGAGCTTGGACTGTTAAGAGAGGTTCTAAGGCTCCAACTGCTGCAGGAAAAATCCACACAGATATGGAAAGAGGATTTATCAAGGCAGACACAATTTCTTACCAAGACCTTGTGGACTCTGGCTCTATGGCCAACGCAAGGGACAAGGGACTTATTAGGAGTGAAGGTAAGGACTATGTCGTTGAAGATGGCGACGTAATGGTCTTTAAGTTTAACGTTTAATAAAGCTGAAGAAAAAGGGTGATTTATGATTAAGATGCTTTCAATGGACCTAGATGAAACTCTTTTATCTACTGATAAGGTGATGACAGAATCTTTTAGGCCCTTTGTGGAAAAATTAAGAGCAAACAATATTATTCCTGTTGTTGCAACTGGAAGAGAATTTTACACTGCTCACAGGTTCGTGGGTGAAGACCTAGAAATAGATTTAATTTGCAACAATGGAAATATTATTAAAAATAATAAAACTGGAAAACTTGAATTTGTAAATCCCATGTCAAAGGAAGACGTGGACTTAATTATGTCCTTCGACAAGAATGACAAGGTCTACTCCACAATTCACGTTGCAAGAGAAGATGGGATTGACCTCTTATACAAGAAAAAGAATTTTAAATCCTTTGAAGGAGTTTATGTAGATGCCTTCAGGGGGAGAAATCTCGGACTTGATAATTTTGATGACTATGAAGGTCATCCCCTTTCCATTGTCTTTGCAGGGACTCACGACGACTTAGTGGAACTTCGTAGGACAATAAAAGATGGAATAGGAGAAGACAAGGACAAGTTTAACTTCCACCTAATGAAAATTAAGAGAGAGCCAAAGTGGATGCTTGAAATCCTTCAAAAGAATGGAGATAAGTTTTTCGGTATTAAGAAATATGCAGAAAACAGGAATATAAAACTAGAAGAAGTTGCTGCCATTGGTGACGACTCCAACGACAAGATGCTTGTTGAGAATGTTGGGCTTGGATTTGCCATGATAAATGCTGTTGATGTCTTAAAGGAAGTTGCCGATGTGGTTTCTGATTATGATAATAACAATGACGGTGCAATAAAGATTTTAGATAAGGTTTTATTTGGTGATTAAATGAATATTAACTGGTACCCTGGTCACATGAAGAAGACCCTAGAAGATATTGAGAAGAAGTTAAAACTCGTTGACTTTGTAATAGAAATTATAGATTCGAGAATACCCTTCTCAAGTAGGAATCCTCTCTTTGATGACCTTTTAAAAAATAAAAAAAGACTTCTAATTTTTAACAAGTCAGACTTATCTGATTCTAAGTTAAATGACCTTTGGATGGAAAGGCTAACTGATGAGAATAACTTTGCCATCTCTTATAATGCAATGAAACCCAACGTGGGGCTTGTTGTAAATAAGTCTGAAGAGCTTATGGCAGATGAAATAAAAAAATTTGAGGACAAGGGACTTAATAAGGGACCCCTTCGTGCCATGATTGTTGGGATTCCCAACTCTGGCAAGTCAACTTTTATAAATTCAATATCAGGCACGAGGTCAGCCAAGACTGGGAACAGGCCAGGTGTTACCAAGGTCAACCAGTGGATAAAGATTCATCCAAAGCTTCACCTTCTTGACACACCAGGAGTTCTTTGGCCAAAGTTTGAAGATAAGGTTGGACTTAACCTTGCCTTTACTGGTGCCATAAAAGATGAAATCATGGACAGGGAAACTCTTGCCCTAAGGTTAATAGAAAAGTTAAAGGAAATTGCTCCTTCTTCTTTAGAAAAAAGATATAAGTTATCAGATATTCATGACAAGACTGGAATTGAAATCATGGATGAAATTGGAAGCAAGAGGGGTGCCCTAATGCGTGGTGGCTACATTGATTATGAAAAAGTCTCAGGCATTGTCCTAGATGAGTTTAGGAAGGGAATCCTTGGCAGGATTACATTGGAGGTTCCTGATGAGTTTCTATAGTTTTGAAGAAGAATATTATGAAAAGGGCTACAAAAATATTTGTGGCATAGATGAGGTTGGCAGGGGCTGTCTCTTTGGAGACGTGGTTTCTGCAGCAGTAATTATGCCAAGAGGCGAATTCATTGAAGGGGTCAATGACTCCAAAAAATTATCTCCCAAGAAGAGAGAAGAACTTTACCTAAAAATTTTAGAATCAGCCCTTGCTGTTGGAATCGGAAGGGCAAGTGCCGATATAATTGACAAGGTAAACATAAGGATGGCAACCCACATCTCCATGATTAATGCCCTTGAAAACTTGAGAGATAACGAGAATAAAAAAATTGAAGCTGACTGTGTATTAATTGATGCAGAAACTATTGAAACGGGAATCTTCCAAAAGGCAATAATCAAGGGCGACGAGTCTTGCTATTCTATTGCTTGTGCATCTATTGTTGCCAAGGTCTATAGGGACAATCTCTGCAAGAAGTGGGCAGAAGAGTACCCACAATATGGACTGGAAAAGCACAAGGGCTATGCCACAAAATATCACAGGGAGGCCCTAAAGGCTTATGGGCCAAGTGACATGCACAGAAAAACTTTTTTAAAGAATATAGAATCATGGTAGGACACAATTTATTTTTCGGCAATCGTGGAGAAGATATTGCCACAAAATTTTTAGAGGATAAGGGTTATATTATATTAGATAGAAATTATCGTGCCCTTGGGACTGAAATAGATATTATTGCACGCGACAAGGAGGAACTTGTCTTTGTGGAAGTGAAGTCACGTAACTCGAGAAAGTATGGAGATGCTTACGAGGCTGTAACAGAATACAAGATGCAAAACATTATTCAAACTGCCACAGCCTACATAATGGCCAAGGGACTCTTTGACATTATGGTTCGCTTTGACATAATTGAAGTTTATTTTAATGAGAAAGAAATCAATCACATAGAATCTGCATTTATGCTTTCATAAAACTAGGTTAAGCCTAGTTTTTTTATTTGCAATAAATATTTGATTATTAAAGAACTTGTGTTATTATAGTTAATAGTAAAAAACATAGTAATTTTGTATGAATTATTTTTTAATAAATGGAGGAAGTATGACAGAGTTATTAAGAATAGAAAATTTAAGCGCAGGCGTAGAAGACAAGGAAATTTTAAAAAATATAAATTTAAAAATTGATTACGGAGAAGTTCACGTGATTATGGGACCAAATGGTTCTGGTAAATCTACTCTTGCCAATGTAATCATGGACAATCCTGTTTACAATGTTACAAGTGGAAAAATCTTCTTAGACGGAGAAGACATAACAGACCTTACTACAGACAAGAGGGCAAACAAGGGACTATTTATGTCCTTCCAAACTCCAGAAGAAGTTCCTGGGATTTCTGTAGAAAACTTTATTAGGACTGCAAAGTCTTTAAAGGACGATAAGCCAATTTCAATTTTAAAATTTAAAAAAGAAATTAAGAAGGAAATGGAAGAATTAAAAATGGATTCTTCTTATGCAGAAAGATACTTAAACGTAGGCTTCTCTGGTGGAGAAAAAAAGAAAAATGAAATTCTTCAAATGTTAATGTTAAATCCTAAGCTTGCTATTCTTGATGAAACAGACTCAGGACTTGATGTTGATGCAACAAGAATTGTATCATCTGGAATCGAAAAATATTTAAGCAAGGACAATGCTGTTTTAATTATCACCCACCACAAGGAATTAATTGACAACATTAAACCTGACTATGTTCACGTAGTATTAGATGGTGAAATTGTAAAAGAAGGAGACGCTTCTCTAATAGATAAAATCGAAAAAGAAGGATTTAACTGGATAAGAGAAGAGGTGAAATAATTTGACTAAAAAAGTAGAAAAAACTTATGTAGAAGACATGGACCGTGGCGTCTATGATATTAAAAATAAATTTACATTTAGGTCAAAGACTGAAAAGGGACTTACAGAAGAAATTGTAAGACAAATTTCTGCTGAAAAGAATGAACCAGAATGGATGCTTGAAAGTAGGTTAAAGGCTCTTAAGATTTTTAACGAAAAAGAAAATCCAAGCTGGGGGCCAGACATCTCTGAAGTAGACATGGATGAAATCACAACTTATATAAGACCTGATGCAGATATGTCTGATGACTGGATGAATGTTCCTGATGAAATTAGGGATACCTTTGACAAACTTGGAATACCTGAGGCAGAAAAGGAAGCCATGCTTTCTGGTGTTGGAGCTCAATACGATTCAGAAGTTGTTTACCACTCCATCCAAAAATATCTTTCAGACCAAGGTGTAATTTATACAGACTTTGAAACAGGACTTAAAGAATATCCTGAAATCGTAAAAAAATATTTTAGCAAGTGTATTACACCTAGCCTTCACAAGTATGCTGCTCTTCACTATGCAGTTTGGTCTGGTGGATCCTTTGTATATGTGCCAAAGGGAGTAAATGTAGATATTCCTTTACAATCTTACTTTAGACTTAATGCTCCAGGTGCAGGACAATTTGAACACACACTTATTATCATAGAAGACGGAGCCTACTGTCACTTTATAGAAGGTTGCTCTGCTCCAAAATACAATGTTATAAACCTACACGCAGGTGCAGTTGAACTTTTTGTTGGCGAAGGTGCAACACTTAGGTATTCAACAATAGAAAACTGGTCAAGAAATATGTACAACCTCAACACTAAGAGGGCAATCGTAGAAAAAGATGGAAAGATCGAATGGGTTTCAGGATCCTTTGGTTCAAAAGTTTCCATGCTTTACCCTGCATCAATCCTTGTGGGAGAAAATGCATCTAGTGAGTTCACTGGTATTTCCTTTGCAGGTGAAGGACAAAATCTTGACACAGGTGCCCAAGTTGTTCACGCAGCACCACACACTACTTCAACTGTAAACACAAAGTCAATTTCAAAATCTGGTGGAGTTGCAATTTACAGGGGACTAGTTGAAATAAAAGAAAATGCAGTTGGTGCAAAGAACTCAACATCTTGTGAATCCTTGATGCTTGACAACAAGTCAAGGTCAGACACAATTCCTACAATAAAAATTGAAAACAATGATATTGATATTGGACACGAAGCAAAAATTGGAAGGATTAGCGACTCAGTTATCTTCTACCTAATGTCTAGGGGTATCTCTGAACAAGAGGCCAAAGAAATGGTAGTAAGAGGTTTTGCTGAACCAATAGCTAAGGAACTTCCTATGGAATACGCAGTTGAGATGAATAACTTAATCAATCTTGAACTTGTTGGATCAATTGGGTAGGTGAAACATGAATAAAATAATTGGAAATGAAATTGCCTTTAAGACTTTTAATTTCTTAAGGGTAAATGAAACAGAAATAGAAATTCCCCAAATTCAAGGGAAGTCATATAGAGAAGTAGGAGAAGATAATCCAGGAGAAATTTCTGAATTTGAAAAAATTAAGTATGGTATTTCAAATGAAGTCTTGGATCAAAATAGGGAGTATTTAAACTATTACAAGTCATATACAAGTGAAGAAGGAAAGACAGAAGAAGACTTCAAGTTATTTGAACTTGATGATGAATATTCTGAACTTTTCGACCTCCACCACATAGTTGCAGAAAAAGACTCAAAATTAAAAGTTGTCCTTGACTACACTTCTACTGGCAAGGACGAAAAATTTAGGAACTCTGTTATTAAAGTTCTTGCAAAAGAAAATTCTGAAGTTGAAGTTTTTGTTATTGCAAGAGATGATGACAAGTCCCTAGTTCTTGAATCTATTGGAGTTTATACAGAAGCTCATGCAAAAGTCAGCGTCCACCAATATGAGCTGGGAGCAGCTAAACTTTACACAAATTACAAGTGTGAACTAATTGGAGAATATTCTGAAGGTCATGTTGATTCAATTTACTTTGGTCAAAAGGACGAATATCTAAACATGAACTACGACATGATCCACAGGGGCAAGAAGACTGAATCAGACATTCTAGTTAACGGAGCCCTAAAGGATAAATCATCAAAGAATTTTAAGTCAAATCTTCAATTTATAGAAGGGGCTAAGGGTGCTGTTGGGTCAGAAGAAGAATACTCAATCCTACTAGATGACACAGTTCACTCAGTTTCAGTTCCCCTAATGCTTGCTCATGAAGATGACGTTGTTGGTAACCACGCATCTAGTGCTGGTAAGCTTGATAATGACCAAATCTTTTATCTAATGTCTAGGGGAATAAGTTTTGATGAAGCAGAAGCCCTAATAGTTGAGTCCAAATTCTCAGGTGCAATTGATGCTCTAGGAGATGAAAAACTAAAGGACGAAGTTTGGGAAGCAGTTAGAGAAATTATAAAGAGAGGAAATTAAATGTTTACTAAAAATGAAATAGAAGAAATCAGAAAAGAGTTTCCTTTTTTAAATTTAAAGCCTAATGGGAAGCAAATAGTTTATTTTGACAATGGTGCAACAACACAAAAGCCAAGGGAAATTATTGACAATATAAAAAACTTTTACGAAAGTGAAAATGGAAACCCTCACAGGGGAGCCCACTATCTTGCAATGAAATCAACTGAAGTTTACGAAGCTGCAAGACAAAAAGTCGCAGATTTTATTGGAGCAAAGAAGCCATCAGAAGTTGTATTTTTAAGAAATGCAACTGAAGCCCTAAACCTTCTTGCTTATTCTTATGGACTAAACAATTTAAAGGAAGGCGACGAAATTGTAATTTCTATAATGGAGCATCATTCAAACCTTGTTCCATGGCAAGAAGTTTGCAAGAAAACTGGAGCAAAGCTAAAGTTTTTATATGTAGACGATGATATGCAAATTCCTTTTTCTGAAATCGAAGAAAAAGTTACTAAGAATACAAAAATTGTTTCAATAACAGGAGCATCTAATGTTGTTGGAACAAACCCTGACATAGAAAAAATTGTTAAGTACGCTAGAGAAAATTCAGATGCAAAAATAATTCTTGATGGGGCACAATTAGTTCCCCACAGAAAGGTCAATGTAAGTGAACTTGACGTTGACTTCATGGCTTTTTCTGGTCACAAGATGTATTCTGCCCTAGGTATTGGTGTCCTTTATGGAAAGGAAGAACTTCTAAACAAGATGGATATATTCCTATCAGGTGGCGACATGATTGAATATGTCTACGAAGACCACACAACTTTTCTAGATGCACCACAAAGGTTTGAAGCAGGAACTGCCAATGTTGAAGGAGCAGTAAACCTTGCAGCAGCCATTGACTTTATAGAAAAATATGGCATGGAAAAAATTGATGAATATGAAAGATATTTAACTGACTACTGTTACGACAAGCTCAAAAATTTAGACTATCTTGAAGTTTATACAACAAGTGACAAAAACAGGGCACCAGTAATTTCTTTCAATTTTAAAGAAGCTCATCCTCACGATGTTGCATCAATACTTGACACTTATGGAATTGCCATAAGATCTGGTCACCACTGTGCTCAACCTCTTCACAGGTACTTGGGTTCAAACTTCTCATGCAGGGCAAGTTTTGCAATCTATAACACAGTGGAAGAAATTGATTATTTCGTAGAACATCTTGAAGATGTAAGGAGGATTTTAGGAATTGAATCTTGATAATATTTACACAGAACTAATCTTGGAACACTCTAGAAACAAACACAACAGAAGAGAACTAGAAGACTACACAAAAAAAGAACTTGGTCATAACCCAAGCTGTGGAGATGAGATAACTCTTGAAGTAAAGATCCAAGATGACACTATAGAAGATATATCCTACACAGGTCATGGATGTGCCATTTCTCAAGCTTCAACATCAATTATGTGTGACAATGTCAAGGGCATAAAAGTTGAAGAAGCTATTGAAAGGGCAGACAAGTTTATAGGAATGGTTAAGGGAGAGATTGACGATCCAGACGACTTGGAAGATCTTGACGATGCCATTGCCTTTGAATCTATTTCAACTTTACCTGCCAGAGTAAAGTGTGCAGTTCTTTCCTGGTACACTCTAAAGAATATGTTAGAGAACAATGAAGAAAAGGGATCCTTTAATCTATCATAAGAGGTGATTAGATGAAATTATCTACAAAGGGTCGTTACGGCCTAATGGCTATGTACAACTTAAAAGAAAATATGGGCAAGGGCCCTATAGCCTTGAAGGATATTGCGAAAGATGAAAATCTTTCAGAATCCTATTTGGAACAACTCTTCACCCTTCTTAGGAGGGCTGACCTAGTTAAATCAATTAGGGGTGCAGGTGGCGGTTACGTTCTTGCAAGAGATCCAAAGAATATTGCAATTGGAGAAATAATAAATGCCCTTGAAGGTGACCTTTCACTTTCTTGTTGCGATCTTGGGAAAAAGTCTGCCTGCAACAAGCAAGAGGAATGTGCAACAAGGGACATCTTATCCAAACTTCAAGGTCAAATTGAAGGTGTCATGGAATCCATGACTCTAGCAGACATGTGAGGTCACTATGATTTACATGGATAATGCTGCCACTACTAGGGTCACAGACAATGTTTTTGAAGCCATGCTTCCTTATTTAAAAGAAAATTATGGAAATCCATCGGCAATATACTCTCTTGGTCAAAGATCTAGGGCAGCCATAGAAAATTCAAGAATAAAAATTGCAGAGATCCTGGGAGTAAAGGCAAGTGAAATTTACTTTACTTCCTCTGGATCTGAATCAGATAACTGGGCCTTAAAGGGCTCACTTTTACCTAATCAAGAAAACCATATTATTTCATCAAAGATTGAACACCCAGCTATTTTAAATTCCTTAAAGAAGATTGAAAAGTGGGGAGGAGAAACTAGTCTCATTTCAGTTGATAAAGAAGGTTTTGTGGACTTAGATGAAATTGAAAGATCCATCAAGGACTCCACAAGACTTATTTCAATTATGTTTGCCAACAATGAAATAGGAACTATTGAACCCCTTGCTGAAATCGCAAAAATAGCTAAGGCAAAAAACATTTTATTTCACACAGACGCAGTTCAAGCCATGGGGAATATTAAATTTAAGATAGAAGACATAGGAGTGGACATGCTCTCCCTTTCAGGTCACAAGCTTGGAGCTCCAAAGGGAGTTGGTCTTCTTTATGTCAAAGAGGGAATTGAACTTGATAGCTTTTTAGATGGTGGTGAACAGGAAAGAGGACAAAGGGCCTCAACAGAAAATCTTGCATCAATAGTCGGACTTGCAAGAGCCTTAGAAGATGCTTACAATAATATTGAAGAGAGGACATCTATTACAAGAGAACTAAGAGATTACACAATAGAAAAACTCTTGAATATAGATGGAGTAATCTTAAATGGTCCCAAAGAAAAAAGACTTCCTGGAAATATAAATATCACTTTAAAAAATACTAAACCACAAACCATGGTTCAGTATCTTGACATGTTTGATATATGTGTTTCTTCTGGATCAGCATGTGCAGCAGGAAGCATTAACCCATCCCATGTTTTAAGGGCAATAGGTAGGAGTGAAGAAGACTCACTTTCTATGCTAAGGCTCTCACTTAATCACGAAAACACAAAAGAAGAGTGTGATTATGTAGTGGAAAAAATAAACCAGGGGATGAAAAAGTTCAAGAACAGGTGATATTATGTTAGAGCAAATATCTGGTAATGCTGCTAGATTTATGATTTATGCCCTTGCCATTCTTTCTATTCTCTTAATATTTTTAGCAATTTACTATCTAATAAATATTGGGAACAGATACATTGATGGCAAGAAGAGGATAAATATAGACCTAAGGCTTATCACAAAAATATTTTTGGGGATACTTATTTTTTACTTAATAAATATAATCTTTAATAAGTTCCCAATCCTTGGCTACACACTTTCATCGGTAATAATAGCAATAATATTTGCCTATATTATCGACCCAATAGTTAACTACTTGGAGAGGAAGGGAGTCAAGAGACAGTTTGGTGTAATAATAGTTTACATCTCAGCTATACTTATTTTTGGAATCTTAATAGTTTCAGTAATACCAAAAACTATTAATGAAATTTCCAACTTGCTTACAAGTCTGCCTGCCATGGTGGATACCCTAATAAGAGAAGTTAATAATTTCGCGTCAAATGTATTTGCCAAGTTTAATATTGAGCTTCCAGAAAACTTTATAAATGTCTACAAGGAGACAAATCCAAAGGTAAATGGGGATGTTGAGACACCACAAATAGTTTCTGATATTTTAAATTCTATTAAGGCGACTATTAACGACCTAATAGTCAAGGCCCAAGGATCACTAATGGGATCTCTTTCCAATGTACTTTCTAAACTTTATGGATTTTTAACTTCGGCCTTTAGACTTGTCTTAATTATAATCTTTTCCTTCTACTTTTCAGTGGACAAGGATAGATTTATGCATAGAGTGAAAAAGGCCATACCAAATAAATACAGAGACGACATCTCATATCTCACAAGCAATATTGACACAGCCCTCCAACAATTCATTAGGGGAAGGATGCTAATGGCAATCTTCGTAGGATTAATAACTATGGCCTACCTCTTAGTCTTAAGAGTAGACTTTGCCATTATCATTGGTCTTATAACTTGTGTGGCAGATATAATCCCTTATATTGGTCCTTTCCTTGGTTGTGCGCCGGCAGTTTTATTTGCCTTTATGGACTCGCCTATGAAGGCCCTATGGGTTTTGATTTTATTCGTAATAGTTCAATGGGTAGAGAACAATATTCTCGCACCAAAACTCATTGGAGATTCAACTGGACTAAACCCACTTGTAATTTTAATTTCAATAATTATTGGTGGTGGAATCTTTGGTGTATGGGGAATGGTAATTTCTGTTCCATTGATGTCAATTATCTTTATACTTGTTGATTTTATCAAAATAAAATACAACGACAGATACAGCTCTAATTGACATTCATATTCTTTATAATTATAATGTTTATAGCACATCCTCCCAGGGTATGGGAGGATTTTTAATAGGAGTTGTAATATGAAACATTTAGGTTTACACGATATAAGAACTGAATTTTTAAAATTTTTTGAATCAAAGGGACACTTTGTACTACCAAGTTTTTCACTAATTCCAAAGAATGATAAATCACTTCTCTTAATTGGAGCTGGAATGGCACCAATGAAGAAATTTTTCACTGGCGAAGAAGTTCCACCTGCAAAGAGAGTTACTACTTGCCAAAAATGTATTAGGACTGGCGACATAGATAATGTAGGTTTAACTGATAGACACGCAACATTTTTTGAAATGTTAGGGAACTTTTCCTTTGGAGACTACTTTAAGCACGAAGTAATCCCATGGGCTTGGGAATTTTTGACAGTTAATCTCGAAATCCCAAAAGAAGACTTGTGGGTTACAGTTTATTATGAAGACGATGAAGCCTACAACATTTGGAAGGATGTAGTGGGAATTGATGAAGAAAAAATCATCAGATTAGGCAAAGAAGATAACTTCTGGGAACTTGAAGTTGGTCCATCAGGTCCATGTTCAGAAATTTACGTTGACAGAGGACTAGAACACGGATCAGAAGAAGAAAGACCTGGTGGAGAAGGAGACAGATTTATTGAAATTTGGAACCTTGTATTCACACAATTCGACAAGGACGAAGAAGGAAACTACAATCCTCTAGCTCATCCAAACATTGATACAGGTATGGGACTTGAAAGGATTGCTACAGTCCTACAAGAAACTGACAATATATTTGAAATTGATGCCATAAAAGATATAATCCAAGAAATTGCAAAAGTTTCTGGGGAAGAATATGGCAAGGATAAAAACTTAGATATTTCCTTTAGGGTTATAACAGACCACATTAGGGCGATGACTTTCATGATTTCTGATACAATTGTCCCTTCAAATGAGGGAAGAGGCTATGTACTTAGAAGACTTATAAGAAGAGCTGCAAGACATGGAAGAAAGCTAGGAATTAAAAGAGCCTTTCTATATGAAATTGCCGACATGGTAATTGACTCTTGGGGCGAACAATATGAAGAGCTCAAGGAAAACAGAGAATCCATCAAGGAAATTATTAGAAGAGAAGAAGAAAAATTCTTAGAAACAATTGATGGTGGACTTGTTAGACTAAGGGCCCACATGGATGAAATGAAGGAAAACAAGGAAAGACTTCTAGATGGTGAAAAAGCCTTTAAACTATATGACACTTATGGTTTCCCGATTGACTTAACAGAAGAAATCCTAAGAGAAGACGGCTATGACGTTGATATGGATGGCTTTAAGAAGGAAATGGATGACCAAAAGAGAAGGGCTAGAGAAGCTAGAAACGACTCCAACATTGGTTGGGCAAACCAAGACAACAAGCATCTCTTTGAAGGACTTAGTGATGAATTCCTAGGTTATGAAGAAGATGAATGCCAGGCAAATATTGTTAGAATAATTGCCAATGATGAAATAGTTGACTCTCTTAATGAAGGAGAAGAAGGCCTTGTAGTCCTTGACAAGACAACTTTCTACGGAGAAAGTGGTGGTCAAGTTGGAGACACTGGCCAAATTATTTCTGACAACTTTAAGCTAAAAGTTACTGACACAAAGAAAACTAAGGATGGACTTCACCTTCACCTTGTAAAGGTTGAGGAAGGTAGACTGGAAAAAGCTCCAGTTAAGGCTATTATAAATTCTAAGAGAAGAAATAACATTAGGAGAAACCACTCTGTAACTCACTTACTTCACAGGGCCCTTAAAGACGTTTTAGGAAGCCATGTAAACCAAGCAGGATCCCTAGTTATGCCTGATAGGATGAGATTTGACTTTTCCCACTTTGATGCAATGACAAAAGAAGAAATTGCTGAAGTTGAAAGAAGAGTAAATGAAAAAATCTTTGAAGGACTTCCAGTTGAAACAAAGGTAACAGGACTTGAAGAAGCCAAAGAAATGGGAGCAATAGGATTATTCGAAGGCAAGTACCAAGACCAAGTAAGAGTCCTATCCATGGGAGATTATTCTCGTGAACTTTGTGGTGGTACTCACGTATCCAACACTTCTGAAATTTCCATGTTTAAGATCCTATCTGAAAGTGGTATAAGTAATGGAGTTAGGAGAATTGAATCTATTACAGGACCAGCTGTTTATGAATACCTAAATAACTTAAGTGAAAAAGAAGAAACAATAGCTAGTGAATTAAAATCCAACAAGGATGAAATTATTCAAAAGATAAAATTAAATATTAAAAACCTAAAAGAAGCAAATAAATCTATTGAAAAGCTTGAACACGACCTTGCTAAAGATCAAATTTCTGACTTAACAAAGGATGTTAGAGAAAGAAATGGAATCAAGTATGTTATTAAAAAGTTCGATGGAGTAGATGTAAATACTCTTCGTGACCTAGCAGATGAGGTTAGAAACAAGCTTGGATCAGTTGTAGTTCTATTTGCAACTGTAAATGATGATAAATTAAACTTTGTATGTGCAGTTTCTAAGGATCTTGTTGAAAAGAAAATCGCTGCAGGTAAATTAATCAAAGAAATCGCCAAAGTAGCTGGCGGTGGCGGCGGTGGTAGACCTGATATGGCAACTGCTGGTGCAAAGGACTTAGATAAGGTTGAAGAAGCTCTAAACAAGCTAGATGAGCTCTTATAAAAATATCAAAATAGATACTTTTATGGTATAATCTATTTGGAGGTAATTATGGGTCAAAATAATAATACACAAATTTTTGAAAAAAGTAGTTTGGAACAAGAGAGAATAAAAAGCATTTTAAAAACAGTTTACAATGCTCTAGAAGAAAAGGGATACAACCCAAGTGACCAAATTATAGGATATATATTATCAGGTGATCCAACATATATCACAAGCCATGATAATGCAAGATCCATGATACAAGAAGTAGAGCGTGACGAGCTTTTACAAGAAATGTTAAAAGTTTATTTAGAAAAGATTTAAAAGATTGAGATGGCTTGTCCATCTCTTTTACATATTATATATGTACCTGTAAAGGTTGTGGTTAAATGAATAAAATTTTAGGCTTAGACGTAGGAGATGTGTGGATTGGGGTAGCTATATCAGATGCCCTTTTGCTTACAGCACAACCTCTTATGACAATAAAAAGAGAATCAAATAAGATAGCCTATGAGAAAATTCATGAAATTATTATAGAGAACAATGTAGAAAAAGTAGTGGTAGGTCTTCCAAAGAACATGAACAACACTATTGGGCCACAAAGTGAAAAAGTGATCAAGTTTGCAGAAAAGCTTAAAAACAAATTTAAAGTAGAGATTGAGTATGTAGACGAGAGAATGACCACTTTAATGGCAGAACAAGTTTTAATAGAGGGTTCAGTTCGAAGAGAGAATAGAAAAAAATATATAGATAAAATTGCAGCGACTTACATCCTGCAATCCTATCTGGATAGATTAAAATTATAGGTGATAAAATGGAAAAAATAAAATTATATGACGAAAATGATAAAGAAGTTGAATTTTTTGTTGATGCAAAATTTTCTGTTGAGGACACTGATTATGTCGCACTCTATACAGACGAAGAAAATCCAGAAATTTATATATTAAAGGTAATTGAAGACGAAAATGGTGACGAACTTCTTGCTGGCATCGATGATGACGAGCTAGAAGTTGCAAGCAAGGCTTATGAAGAACTTTTAGACGAATTAGACGGTGAATAAATGGAAAGAAACATTGAACCTGTCAAAAAAATCTTAAAGGACAGTGGATATAAATACACTAAACAGAGAGCAAAGGTCTATGAAATTTTTCTGGACAACAAGGACAAACACTTGACTACAGAAGAAGTTTATAACTTAGTTGCAAAGAAGGACCCAGAAATGGGAATTGCAACTATATATAGGACCGTGCAATTATTCCACAAACTTGGAGTCTTAGATCAAATTGCATTTGATGACAATATTTTAAGATATGAACTAAGAGTACCCAATGAAGGCCATAGGCACCACCATCTCGTTTGCATAAATTGCGGCAAAGTAGAAGAAGTTGATATTGACAACTTAAATGAACTAGAAGCAAAGATAGAGAAAGATAAGAATTTTAAAATTGTTGACCACACTCTAAAATTTATGGGTTATTGCGAAGACTGCCAACACAAAATTGAGGAGAAGGCAAATTAATGAGAAACACAAATAAGGTGAAGATAATCCCACTGGGAGGACTTCACGAAATAGGAAAGAATCTTACACTAGTTGAATATAGAGATGATATTATCATCATAGACTGTGGTATGACTTTCCCAGAAGACGAAATGCTTGGTATTGATGTTGTAATACCAGATGTAACTTACCTAGAGAACAACAAGCACAGGATAAGAGGACTTGTCCTAACTCACGGTCACGAAGACCATATTGGTGCTATTCCCTATGTACTAAGAAAGTTAGACCTAGATATTTATGGAACTGGTCTAACAATTGGACTCCTAGAAAACAAATTAAAAGAACATAGACTTTCAAGGGATAAACTCCACGTAGTAAGTGCTGGAGATGTTGTTAAACTTGGCAAGATGGAAGTAGAATGGATTAATGTAAACCACTCTATTCCTGATGCCTGTGCTCTTGCAATAAAGACACCATTGGGATATGTTTACCACTCAGGTGACTTTAAGGTAGACTTCACTCCAATCAGTGGAGAACCTATTAACTTAACAAGGATTGCAGAAATTGGACAAAAGGGTGTACTAGCTATGATAGGTGAATCTACTAACGTCCTAAGAGAAGGCTACACAATGAGTGAGTCCAAGGTTGGAGAAACCTTTAATAGACTTTTCCAAAGTTTATCAGACAACAGGATTATAATTGCAACCTTTGCTTCCAACGTTCACAGGGTTCAACAAATTATTAACTCTGCTGAAAAATATGGCAGAAAAGTTGTCTTGTCTGGTAGGTCCATGGTAAATGTAACAGAAACAGCGAGAAAGCTTGGACAATTTAGGGTCAAAAAAGATACCTTTGTTGACATTAAGGATATGGACAAGTATGACGACAGTGAAATTGTATTAATAACAACAGGTTCACAAGGAGAGCCAATGTCAGCTCTTACAAGAATTGCCTATGGAGAACATAGAAAAATTCAACTTACACCAAATGATGCAGTTATACTTTCAGCAACTCCAATACCAGGAAATGAAAATGCTGTAACAAAGGTAATAAATAGACTTCTTGAAAGAGGAGCAAAGGTAATATATGAAACCCTATCAGAAATTCACGTTTCTGGTCACGCTTGTCAAGAAGAGTTAAAGCTAATATTAAGTCTAGTAAAACCAAAATACTTTATACCTGCCCATGGTGAAGTAAGACACCTTATGAAGCACGCAAAAATTGCACAGCAAATGGGCATGGATGAAAGAAACATTTTTATAATGGAAAATGGTAATTGTCTTGAGATTTCACAAAAGTCTGCAAAACTTGTGGGAGATGTTCCATCAGGAAATATCCTTGTTGACGGACTTGGAGTAGGTGATGTTGGTAACATCGTTCTAAGAGACAGAAGACACTTATCAGAAGACGGACTAATAATTGTTGTTATCTCCTTGACAAAAGAAGGCAAGGTTGTTTCAGGTCCTGACATTATATCAAGAGGCTTCGTTTACGTAAGAGAATCAGAAGACCTTATTGAAGATGCAAAAAATGTTGTTAGAAAAATCTTAAATGACGATTCACGCGACAACTTAAAGGATTGGAATGGACTTAAGTCTGATATACGAGATAACTTGAGATCATATATTTTCAAAAACACAAAGAGAAATCCTATGATTTTACCAATTATTATGGAGGTTTAGGATATTTAGGGAATCTAAGAGGTTCCCTTTTTTAGAGGAATTATGCCAAATATAAATTACGATTATATAGAAAACTATTTAAGAGATTTAAAAGAATTAAAAGATGAAAAGCTTCGCGAGATGATGGATTACGCAGAAGAAAATCACGTTCCAATAGTGGAGAGGGAAAGTGAAGAATTTATTAACTTTCTCCTCGCCATCCACAAGCCAAAGAAGATTCTTGAGCTTGGGACTGCCATAGGCTATTCTTCTATTTCCTTTGCCAAGAGAAATAAGTGCATAGAAAAAATCGACAGCGTAGAGTTAAGGGAAGAAATGGTAGAAATCGCAAGGAAAAATATTTCTGATGTGGGACTTGAAGACACAATAAAAGTTCACCACAGCGATGCCTATGACTTTCTTCTTGATTTGGAAGAAAAGTACGACTTTATATTTATAGATGCAGCTAAGGGTCAGTACGAAAAATATTTTGATGAGGCCCTAAAAAATTTGAATCATGGGGGAATAATTCTCTGCGACAATGTCCTCTTTAAAGGAATGATAGCAGAGGACTCCCTTGTAAAGAGAAGAAAAATAACAATTGTAAAAAGACTTAGAAAATTTTTAAAAGATATTTCTAGTGATGAGAGATTTGACTCATCAGTAATCCCCATTGGGGACGGAATACTTTTAGTGAGGAGAAAAGATGAAGAAGATTGAACTTTTAGCACCGGCAGGTGATATAAATAAATTAAAAACTGCAGTGGAATATGGTGCCGATGCAGTATATCTTGGAGGAGAAAGTTTTGGACTTAGGAAGGCTTCCAAAAATTTCTCCATGGAAGATATTAAATGGGCAACAGACTACCTACACGAGAGGGGAAAGAAGATTCACGTAACTTTAAATATCATTCCCCACAATGACGACATGGAAGGTGTAGAAGACTACATCAAAGAACTTTATGAAATTGGAGTTGACGCCCTAATAGTTGCAGATCCAGGTATGTTTATGAAGGTAAAGGAAGTTGCACCAGACTTCCCGATCCACATATCAACACAAGGATCAGTTACCAATGTGGAAACTGTAAAATTCTGGCAAAAACTGGGAGCAGAAAGAGTTGTAATGGCAAGAGAGCTTAGCCTAAAGGAAGTTGCCGACATTATAAAAGAAGTTGGCGACACAATAGAAGTTGAAACTTTTGCTCACGGTGCCATGTGCATGTCCTACTCAGGCAGATGTCTTTTGTCAAATTACATGACAGGAAGAGATGCCAACATGGGTGACTGCGCTCAACCTTGCAGGTACAAGTACAACCTAGTTGAAGAAAAGAGACCTGGAGAATACTTCCCAATAGAAGAACACGAAGAGGGAACTTTTATCATGAACTCCAAGGACCTTTGCATGATTGAACACATAGACGAAATGATTGAAGCTGGTATTGCCAGCCTTAAAATCGAAGGTCGTGTAAAAAGTGAATACTATCTTGCAACAGTAATTAGGTCTTACAGGATGGCAATCGATGCATATTATGCTGATCCAGAAAATTACAAGTACGACCCATCCCTATTAGAAGAAATTAAAAAAGTAAGTCACAGAGACTTCACGACAGGTTTCTTCTATGGACAAGCAAACGAAGACTCACAAGTTTATGAGGACAACTCTTATATCAGAGGTTACGACTTCGTGGGAATTGTCCTAGACTATGATGAGGAAACAAAGATTGCAACAATTGAACAAAGAAATAGGGTCTTTGTTGGGGAAGAAATTGAGATCTTTGGACCTGGCATAAAACACTTTGACTACAAGATAGAAAAGATGTTAGATGATAAGGACAGGGAAATAGACGTTGCAAACAAGGCAAAGCAAATTTTTAAAATTAAAATCGAAGAACCTATTAAAAAAGGATTTATTTTAAGGAGAGAAAATGAAGAATAAGGCCTGCATTATTGGAATATGTGGTGGAAGTGGTAGCGGCAAGAGCACTGTTACCAAGAAACTAATTGAACTAATTGGAAGAGACAATGTGTCAGTAATTGAGCAAGATTCCTACTACAAGGACCAGTCTAATTTGGATTTTGAAGAGAGGGTCAAGACAAACTATGACCATCCTCTTGCCTTTGACAATGACCTCTTATTTCAACACCTACAAATGTTAAAGGAAGGGAAGTCTATTGAGAAACCAATTTATAACTTCGCCCTCCACAACAGGAGTAAGGAAAAAGAAGTTGTTGAGCCAAAGCCAATTATTATTCTCGAGGGAATTTTAATTTTTAACGAGATCAATCTAATCGACATCATGGACATAAAAGTTTTTGTGGACACTGATGCCGATGTTAGGATAATAAGAAGGATTAAGAGAGATATGCTTGAGAGGGGAAGGTCCCTTGACTCAGTTATTGAGCAGTATCTTGCAACAGTTAGGCCATCACATCTTCAATTTGTTGAGCCTTCAAAAAGGTATGCGGACTTAATTATCCCAGAAGGTGGCGAAAATGAAGTTGCCATTGATATTTTGTACCAAAAAATAAAATCTTTGGTATAAAGTGTTTGACAATGGAAGACATCTGTGCTATTATTGTCTTTGTTATTAAAGAAGAAGTCCGCTTCTCACCTAATGGCACAGTCATTTAGGTTATTTGAAAATTACGATGAATTTGCGGGCATCTTTTTAGGTGCCCGCTTTTTTAATTTACGGAGGTGCTTAGAAATTAAAGAACTTCAAATCAATGAAGAGATAAGAGAAAAGGAAGTCAGATTAGTAGATGATGAGGGCAATCAACTTGGTGTTGTGTCCAAGAATCAAGCCATCGACATGGCTATATCTAAAAAACTGGACCTAGTAAAAGTTGCTCCAAATGCAAAACCACCAGTGTGCCGTATAATGGACTATGGTAAATACAGATACGAGCAAGAGAAAAAAGAAAAAGAAGCTAGAAAAAAGCAAAAGGTGATCAATGTTAAGGAACTTAGATTTAGTCCAAACATTGAAGATCATGACTTGAATACTAAAGCCAATAGAGCTATTGATTTCTTAAAAAACGGTGATAGAGTTAAGGTTTCAGTTAGATTTAGAGGTAGAGAGATGGGTCATACTGATCTTGGAAGAGAAGTTCTCGACAAGTTCTATGATTTAATTTCTGAGTATGGAGTTGTGGACAAAAAACCTAAAATGGAAGGAAGAAGTTTAGTTATGTTCCTTTCAGAAAGAAAAGACAGCGACAAGTCTGATAATTAAGGAGGATTTTTATGGCAAAGATGAAAACTCACAGAGCTTCCGCAAAGAGGTTTAAGAGAACTGGTTCTGGAAAGCTTAAGAGATTTTACGCTTTTAAAGGACATTTAACAGGTAAGAAATCTGCTAAGAGAATAAGAAAATTAAGAAAGAGCAGTACGGTTTCTAAAGGTGATCAAAGAAGAATTGATCACATGATCCCTTAATAGGAGGTAAAAATGGCTAGAGTAAAAAGAGGCGTTAACGCTAAAAAAAGACATAAGAATATACTAAAGCAATCCAAGGGATATTTTGGTGCTAAATCAAAATTATTTAGAACTGCTAACCAAGCTGTTATGAAATCTCTTAACTATGCTTACATTGGTAGAAAACAAAGAAAAAGAGATTTTAGAAAACTTTGGATTACAAGAATTAATGCAGCTGCAAGAATTAATGGCATGAGCTATTCAAAATTCATTAGCGGCCTTAAGAAAGCAAACATCACTATTAATAGAAAGATGCTTTCTGAAATGGCAATCAATGATCCAGCTGCTTTTGCAAAACTAGTTGAAATTGCAAAAGAACAATAAATAATTGCTCCCTTTTGGGAGCTTTTTTTGTATAATAAGTTTGAATAAATTTATTTAAAGAGGAAATTATGATTAGAAAATTAAAAAAGAATCCACCACTTATGGTTTGCCTTTCCTTCTTTGGCTTGATACTATTTGGGGCAATCTTATTAAATCTTCCCATGGCATCAGCTGATGGAAAGTCCATTGGATTTTTAAATGCTCTCTTCACATCAACATCAGCTTCTTGTGTAACGGGACTTATTGTTGCCAACACTGCCACTCAGTGGACAGTTTTCGGCAAACTTGTAATTATAACTTTGATACAAATTGGTGGACTGGGAACCATGGTCTTCCTGTCCTTAATCGCCCTTGCCTTTAATAAAAAAATTGGTATTTCTGAGAGAAGAATTATAAAAGAACAAACTAATGCTGATACAAGCAAGGGAATTATAAGGCTAGTAATTTATATCATAAAGTTTAGTTTAAGTGTAGAACTTATTGGGGCAGTCTTACTTGCTACAAGATTTATACCTGACTTTGGACTTCAAAAGGGAATTTTATTTTCTCTCTTCCATGCAGTTTCTGCCTTTTGTAACGCAGGTTTTGATATTCTTGGCAACTCCCTTGTGGACTATGTAGACAACATAACGGTAAACCTTGTTATTGCCTTTCTAATAATTTTTGGTGGACTAGGCTTTACAGTTTATATTGATATCTATAAGAAGAGGAGATTTAGGAACTTGAGCCTACACTCCAAGGTTGTTATTTCAATTACAGGAATATTGCTCTTACTGGGAACCATAGCCTACTTTATCTTGGAACACAAGAGTGCATCTATGGAAGGCTTGACCCTAAAGGGGAAATTTTTGGCATCCTTCTTTATGTCATCTTCTGCAAGGACTGCTGGCTTTAACTCCATAGACATTGGCAAGATGCAAGAAGGCTCAGTTATTGTAACTATTATGCTAATGTTCATTGGTGCGTCACCAGCATCAACTGGTGGCGGTATTAAGACCACAACTTTTGGTGTCTTGTTATTTTCAACCTTATCTGTTTTAAGGGGAAATGATGAAACAGAAATTTTTCACAAGACAATTCCACGTGACGCCCTCTTAAAGAGTCTTTGCATTTTTTCACTGGGCTCTGCCTTGGTAATTTTTTCTTCCCTTTGTATAACAATAATCGAAGGTGGAAAATTTTTGTATCTAGATATTTTATATGAAATTGTATCAGCCATTGGTACAGTAGGAGTTAGTAGAGGATTAACTGCCAACTTAAGTTCTCTTTCAAAGTTGATTATAATTGTTTTAATGTATCTTGGAAGGGTTGGGGCAGCTACTCTTGGAATAGGTCTTTTAAATAGGAAAAATAAGAAGCACACAAGATATTCATATGGGAAAATTATAGTGGGGTAAAAAATGAAGACATTTATTGTATTTGGCTGTGGTAGATTTGGTTCCACTGTGGCCACTAGATTATATGATTTGAAAAATGACGTTGTGGTCGTAGATTCAGACCATGAAAAAATTGATTTAATTAACGACAATGTAACAGAGGCAATTGTATGTGACCTTGAAGATGAAAAGGCAGTAGGAGAATTAGCTTTAAACAATTATGACGTGGCAATAGTCGCCATTGGTGAAAGCCTTGAACCAGCAATTATGGCAGTCCTTGCGTCTAAGGAAGCGGGGATTGGAAAAGTTATCGCCAAGGCAACATCCTATAGGTTTGGAAAAATTTTGTTAAAATGTGGAGCAGATAAAATTATTTTTCCAGAAAGAGATATGGGTTATAGAGTTGCGAATAATTTATCCAACAACAACTTGCTTGACTCCGATGAAATATCCAAGGGATACAGTTTTTATGATTTCAATGCACCTGTAAAAATGAGTGGAAAAGATTTGACTGAACTTGGACTTAGAGAAGACTACAACTTTAACATCTTGATGGTAAAGAGGAATGGTGAAAACTTTGTAAATCCAGGCTCTGATTTTAAGATTAAGGAAGATGACACTTTGACAGTTTTAGGTTCAGACAAGGACATCAAAAATTTTATAGAAGAAAACTAAAAATTATGAAAAAACAAAAAATAAGGACTAAGGCCTTTGAGACCTAGTCCTTATTTTTTTTTGCAAATTTTTATATAAATTTTCTTATTACGAAATAAAAGAAAAGTATTAGCCAAGCTATGACGTGACAAGTAATGTTGACTCTCTTTCTTATTTTTTCATTCTTAATAATTTTTGTGTACTCAGTTAAAAAATATCCTGCCAAGCAAATAAAATAAAGGGGAACTATTGTAAGATAAAACATAAAACCACCGCCTTATTTAATTTTATCACGAAAAAGCTATTAACCAATAAAAATTTATAAAATCCTCTTATTTACATATCTACATTTATAAACTACAATTAAATTAATACATAAAAGAAATGAAAGAGGTAATCTTATGAAAAAATTAAAAAAACTTTTACTTGTGGGCCTAGCAGCTACAACTTTAGTTGCCTGTGGCAAGACAACAGAAAATAAGACTCCAGAAGTAAAAGAACCAGAAAAAATAGTTTATTACACACCACTAACTCATGAAGAGAGAGATAACGAGGAACAAAAAAATAAAAAAATATTTGCAGTTATGCTTGATAACCACGACGATGCAAGGCCTCAAGCACAAATTTCCAAGGCCGACATAATCTATGAGTACAGGGTTGAGGGTGAGTTTACAAGATACATGGCCCTCTTCCAAAGCAACTTCCCAGAAAATGTGGGACCAGTTCGCTCTGCAAGACCTTACTTTGTCCAAACTGCCAAGGAATACAATGCAATTTATGCCCACTGGGGTGGATCAGAAGCAGGACTTGCTGAAGTAAGAAGTAGGAATGTTGTTGACCTTGATGGGATTGCACTTGAAGGGATTGTCTTCCACAGAAACAAGGACGTTGGCAAGCGTGCGCCCCACAATGGTTATATTTCCCTTCCAGAACTTGAAAATTATCTAGTGGAAAAGGGAGTTGACGTAAATGACAACACTGCATCTCTTAACTTCTACGACAAGAAAGCAAATATCGAAGGTCTTGATGTGGGGGAAATAACACTAAACTTTAACAAAAACTACAAGACAAACTTTATCTATGATGAAGCTACAGGAAAATACAAGTACATCCGTCAAGGTCAACCAGTTATTGACGAGGCAACAGGCCAAGAATTTGATACAGATAACCTTGTAGTCCTCTTCCAAAAGGGAGTTGTAGCTGGACCTAAGGGAACTTTAAAAATGGCAAACATAGGAAGTGGAACAGGCCTTCTTCTTCAAAAGGGAAAACTTGCCCCAATAACTTGGGAAAAGGAAAATGAAGATGCAGAAACAATCTTAAAATATCCTGATGAAACTGAAGTTAAATTCTGCCCAGGCAGAACTTTCTTCTCCATAGTTGATGAAGAAAGTAACGCAGTTTACCAAGTTCCAGAAACTGAAGGACAAGAAGGTCAAGAAGGGGAAGGAAACAATACAGAAAATCAAACCCCAGCCAAGCTTGAAAATCAAAAATAAAATTAAAAAATCTTCTTTTGGGTAAGAAAGACATAGAGGTGATTTTATGATTAATATGACAAAAATCGACTATGTAATAAATATAACTGGCGCGTCCTACGACATTGTGAGAAAGGCACTTTTAGATAGTGACGGCGACGTTGATGTGGCAATCTCTTATATTAGAGAAGGCAAGTACGATGTAAACATTGACCCATCAAAGGTTTATGAAAATGAGGAAGAAAAAGAATCTGACCCCAAGGGAGAAAGAAAAACTGGAAGAGAATATGTTGACGATGTTATAAACTATCTTGACGAAATTCTTGAAGCCATAAAGGAAATCTGGAGAAAGGGAAATGCCAGCAGGTTATTGGTGGAAAATAAGGGTGAAACTGTCCTATCACTTTCACTTACAACTTCTGCAATTGGTATGCTTCTAGCTTTACCAGCATCCCTACTTGGACTTTCTGCAGCCTATGTCTATGACTACTCCTTCAAGATCATCATGGACAATGGAGAAGTTATCGACGTTAAAGAATACCTAAAAGATAAGAGCAAATTTTTATAAAATTTATTAAAGTTAAGAGCCCCTCGGGGCTTTTTTCTTTAAGAAATGAGGAAAAAATGATAATTACAAGTAAAAATAACAATACATACAAATTTTTAAAGGGACTTTTGGAGAAAAAGCACAGACAAGAGAACAAGCTCTTCATGGTGGAGAAGCCTGTGGTTATTGAAGAGGCCGAGGGCTTTGAAATTAAGTATCTTGCCCTTAGTGAAACTGCCTATAAGGAAAATAAATTTGAAAATATTGTAAAAAATGTGGGACAAGACAAGATTTTTGTCTTTTCTGATCATATTTTCAAAAATCTCTGCGACGCTGTCACATCTCCTGGCATCATAGCCTACTATTCCTATCTTCACAAGGACTTTGACAGGACTTCTGGCAAATTTCTCTACCTTGACGACATAAGAGAGCCTGGCAACCTTGGGGGAATAATTCGTTCTGCTGATGCCCTGGGACTTGACGGCCTTATAATCTCTCCTGAGTCCTGCGACCTTTACAACCCAAAGACTGTGAGGTCCTCTATGTCTTCTATCTTTAGGCTGCCAATTTACTTTATGTCACGAGAGGACTTGGTTGATTTAGACTTCAATATTCTTGCAACTTCACTAGATAATTCCACTTCAACAAGGGACTATGACTTCAAGGACAAGGACATAGTTGTAATAGGCAACGAAGCTAAAGGAGTTTCGGACTTTTTAATGTCCCACGCAAAAGATTTTTTAAATATTCCAATTTCTCCTAAGGTTGACTCCCTTAATGCCAATGTTGCAGCATCAATTATAATTTACGAGATGATGAAATGACCTATGTATTAGTAGCAGAAAACTTTCCAAAAAAAGCTACCGATAAATTAAAAAAATATGGGGAAGTTGTGAGGACCAAGGCAAACACAAATGTCTTAAAGGGACTAGACACCCACCCAGATATCTTGGTTCATCCACTTCCCAGTGGAGATTTAGTTGTGGATAGGGATAATCTTGAATATTATAAAGAGATTTTTAAGGACAAAAAAGTTCTTCCATCTCATTCATCTTTATCGGCAAAATACCCAGGAGACATACATCTCAATGCCTTTGCCTTTAAAAAGATTTTCGTCCATAACTTAAAGCACACAGACCAAGTCATCCTAGACTACTATAAAAATCGTGGCTACGACCTGGTAAATATAAAGCAGGGTTATGCAAAATGCTCCTGCCTTGTAACCGATGACTTTGTCATCACAAGTGATGGAGGAATCTACGAGACCTTAAAGGACTTGATTCCCATTTATAAGATAGACCACGAACAAATTAAACTCCAAAACTTCAACTACGGTTTTATTGGTGGGGCAAGTGGAGTCTTGGGCAAAAAAATATTCTTCACAGGCGACTTTTCCCAACACTCCTCCCATGAAGAAATTTTAAAAATAATTAATAAATATGATTATGAAATTGAAATTTTGTCAAAAGACCCTATAGAAGACTACGGTTCTATTTATTTTATTTAAAACTTTTGTAAAAGTGACAAGCATAAAAGATGACCTTATAGAATGGTTAATTCCATCTTGTAAGGTCACCTTTTTTTATAAACATATACTATCTATTTATTTCCTTGTGAATAATTTTTTCATATAAAAATTTATTATCATAAAGGTAATCAAACATTAAAAAAGAAAGCAATTCTTTAAATAATAAATCTTCTTCAAGGTAAGATTCCATAGAAATACCAGAAATGTAAATCATCTCTGTTAGAAGTCTACCACTATTTGAAGATATATATTTAGTCTTTTCTTCAAGTATAAGAAAAAGAAAATCACCATACTCAGCCTCTCGTGGATCTACATATTCTATACTTTTTTCATTTTCTATAATTTTAAAGTAGCGAAAGGACATGTCCTTTATCTCAACATTTAGCTTATCATTTCCCATGGAATATTTTGCACTCTCACGAAGCATATCCTTCTTGTAAGAAGGTAGTTCTGAAAAATTAATTTCAACAAGGTCAAATTTATTTTTGAGATAATCTATAAGATCTTTTGAATCTCTCTCGCCAATAGGAATTAAATGCTTGAACATTTTAATTTGAGTTTCATAATCCATTTCACTTTTACATCTCCTCAAATGATTATTATATAAAATAATTTTAACTCCTCTTAGGGAGTTTTTTTTATTGACCTTTAATAAGTAAAGAGACAAGACCAGGCCAAGGACAAAAAATATTATTGAAGTGAAGGAGTGGTCCACGACTTTGAAAAAATAAATAATAAAAAAGTTATTGTAAAGGATTGGTATAAGGAATACATAGAAAAAATAAAAACTTCTATTTTTATAAATTAAGGGCAAAGAAATCAGAAGTGGCAATACAAAAGAGCTGAGCCCATAAGAATTTATAAAGGCAAAAAATCCATAAAAATTATCTTCTAAGACAGGTAGAATGGGAACAGATCCCATAACAATAAGAGTAATGATAAAATATTTTAACTTGTCCTTCATAAGCCCCTCCATAAATAAGATTTCTTAAATTATATCAAAAATCTTTTTTTAAAATATAGTTTTACCTCATATTGAAATTTAGATAAATTATCTTTTGTATAATTTTTATTCTTTCTTAACAAAATGGTCTTTGAACATTAAATCTAGGTAAATAAGTGATAAGGCAATTAGTGGATACCAATAAAAAGTTGAACTTACACTATTTCCTAAATAGTCAAGAAAATAAAATATAAAACTAAATTTAATATTTGGGCTACGATAATAACCATAAAATTGACTAAAGGCTGTATAAAGTCTAAATAGGATTGGAATAATAAATAATAAAGTTAATACAATTCTCTTTTTAGTTTTTATTTTCATAATTACCTCCAAAAAACTTTTCTTCTTAAATTATATCAAAAATAGAAAAATCTTGTTTTAAATAAATTCTCCTGGGTAATATATAGGAACGAGAGAAATGATAATTTCTCTTAAAATTATTCTTGAAGATATAAAAACTTTGTGTTATTATAGAAACAATTTTAAAAGAGACTTTGATAAGAAGAGTAGGATTTATAAAATTCTAAGAGAGGAAATGGCTGGTGAAAATTTCCAATTTTATATTTTTGAAAACTAACTTGGAGTCCCATAGCAAACTATGGCGTCAGGACGCGTTAAGTCCCTAGAGTTTAATTAAGGTGGAACCACGGTCATCGTCCTTTGGGATGGTGGCTTTTTTTATTATTAATTTTTAGGAGGATAAAATGATTATAAAATACCCAGACGGATCACAAAAAGAATACCAAAGTGGAGTTAAGGTATCTGAAATCACTGGAGACATATCCCAAGGTCTTTTAAGACAATCTCTTGGAGCAGTAGTTAACGGTGAAATTCTTGGCCTTGACGACAAGGTTTATGAAGATAGCGACTTCAAAGTTGTAAAATTTGAAGACAAGGAAGGAAAGCAAATTTTCTGGCACACTGCATCCCACATTATGGCTTATGCAATCCAAGAACTTTACCCAGAAGCAAAATTTGCAATTGGACCTTCAACTGAAACAGGCTTCTATTACGACCTTGACCTTGAACACAGATTTGTAGAAGAAGACTTCAAGGCAATAGAAGACAAGATGAAGGAAATTGCCAAGAAGGACCTTCCAGTAGAAAGAATTGAAATTTCAAGAGAAGAAGCTCTAGCTTACTTCAAAGAAAAAAACCAAGACTACAAGGTTGAACTAATAAATGACCTTCCAGAAGATGAAAAAATCACAATGTATAAGATTGGTGACTTCACTGACCTTTGCAAGGGACCTCACCTTCTTTCAACTAAGAAAATCAAGGCTATTAAACTTCTTTCAATAGCAGGTGCTTATTGGAGAGGGGACTCTGACAATAAGATGCTACAAAGAATTTATGGTATTGCCTTTGAAAAACAAAAACAATTAGACGAATACATTGAAAGACGTGAAGAAGCTGAAAAGAGAGACCACAGAAAACTTGGTAAAGAACTTGACCTCTTCAGCATGCACGAAGAAGGACCTGGTTTCCCATTCTTCCACCCAAATGGAATGGTTTTAAGAAACAACCTCCTAAACTGGTGGAGAGAAGTTCTTGAAGAAAATGGATACGGAGAAATCTTAACTCCAATTATCCTAAACGAAGCCCTATGGCATAGATCAGGCCACTGGGATCACTACAAGGACAACATGTACTTCACAAAGATTGACGACGGCGACTACGCAGTTAAACCAATGAACTGCCCAGGCTCAATCCTTGTTTACAATTCCAACAACCACTCTTATAGGGACCTTCCTATTAGACTTGCAGAATATGGTGTTGTTCATAGACACGAACTTTCTGGAGCATTACACGGCCTATTCAGAGTAAGAACATTTACTCAAGATGATGCTCACGTTTACTGCTTGTTCTCACAAGTTAAAGACGAAGTATTTAAGATGATTGACCTTGCAGATTACCTATACAGCACTTTTGGATTTAAATATTCAATTGAACTTTCTACAAGACCAGACGACTATATGGGAGATCTTGACGCTTGGAACCTTGCAGAAAAGAACCTAAAAGAAGCCCTAGAAGAAAAGAACCTTCCATACACAATTAACGAAGGCGATGGAGCTTTCTACGGTCCTAAGATTGACTTCCACCTAGAAGATGCCATTGGTAGAACTTGGCAATGTGGTACAATTCAACTTGACTTCCAACTTCCAGAAAACTTTGACCTAACTTACGTTGATGAAAATGGAGAAAGACAAAGACCAGTTATGCTTCACAGGGCCCTACTTGGATCAGTTGAAAGATTTATGGGTATCCTAATCGAACACTTTGCTGGTAAATTCCCACTATGGTTATCTCCAGTTCAAGTTGAAGTTATCCCTGTATCTGACAAGTTCAAGGATTATGCACAAAATCTTGCAGATAAACTTCACGCAGAAGGACTTAGAGTTCACCTAGATGGACGTACTGAAAAAGTTGGTTACAAGATTAGGGAAGCACAAGTTAAGAAGATCAACTACATGCTTGTAATTGGTGAAAAAGAAGAAACTTCTGGAAAGCTTTCTGTTAGAAAGAGAAGCGGGGAAGAAGTTCAAGATGTTGATGTAGATGAATTTATAGCTTCACTTAAAGAAGAAATCAAAAACAAGACAATAACTGAATAAGTTATACTTGAAAAACTTATAAATAAAAGATAAAATCACAGCAGGTCCTTGGGGCCTGCTATTTTTTGTGGAAATTATAAGGCTTGAGTTTCCTATGATGTGACAAAAATTTATAAAGCTTGAGTTTATTGTGATTTGTTAAAAATTTATTAACTAATAAATATGTGTAAGCTCATAAATTTTTATAAAGTAAGAAGCAATTACAAGCTCATAAATTTTTATAAAATAATAAAAAAACTAAAGCCATAAATATTTATAAAATTTCTTTACAAACCCATATTCATGTGATAGAATACATTGATGTAACCGCACAGAATAGGTTTTAAACTTCGGTGCCTAGGATGGCGAGTCTTGTAATGAGGAGGTGCTACAAATGTACGCAATTATTGAAACAGGCGGAAAGCAATATACTGTTGAAGCTGGTAACAAAATTAGAGTTGAAAAACTAGATGCAAAAGAAGGCGACGTTGTAACTTTTGACAAGGTTGTTTTTGTATCAGGTGACGAACCAAAAGTTGGTACTCCATATGTAGAGGGTGCTAAGGTTGAAGCTAAGGTACTAGCTCAAGATAAAGCTAAAAAAGTTATCGTTTATAAATACAAAGCTAAGAAAAACGAAAGAAAGAAAAAGGGTCACCGTCAACCATACACTTTAGTTGAAATCACAGGTATTAACTAATGACTAGGATTGACCTTTACAAAAAGGGCGATTATTACTATGGATTTAAGTCTTGTGGCCACGCAGAGGGAGACTTTGACACACTTGTCTGCTCCAGCATATCCACTCTCACTCAAACCCTATACTTTACCTTAATTGATAAGTTGGGGATAAGCGAAAGTGACATAAGTGACACACAGGGCGACGGACTGTTAAAAATAGAAATTTTAAAAAGTGAAATTTTTAAAAGAAATGATATTCAAACTTGTTTTGAATTTATGATTAAGGGGATAGAACTCATTGACGAGGCCTATCCAGGATATTTGACACTAAAGAAGGTGGAGGTGCAAAATGATTAAATTTGATTTATTGCTTTTTTCTTCTAAAAAAGGAGCAGGTTCTTCTAAGAACGGTCGTGACTCAAACTCAAAGAGACTTGGAGTTAAGAGAGGCGACGGACAATTTGTTCTAGCAGGTAACATCATCGTTAGACAAAGAGGAACAAAAATCCATCCAGGTGAAAATGTAATGAAAGGGTCAGATGACACTTTATTTGCAACAGCTGATGGAATTTTAAGATTCACAACTAAGGGCAAAGGCGGAAAGAAATTCGCTAATGTTTACCAAGAAGAAAAAGTTGAATTAGCATAAAGATAAAGCAAGGGAAACCTTGCTTTTATTTTTTTAAGAGTAAAGTCTAATTTTCACAAAGATTTTACATATTTGACATAAGGTTCAAGTTTTCACTACAATTCTGTGCTAATTCTGTGATATAATTTTAGAAAATGCGAGGTAAAAATGTTTATAGATATAGCTAAAATAAAATTAAAGGCCGGAAAAGGTGGAGATGGCGCTGTCGCTTGGAGAAGAGAAAAATTCGAACCAGCAGGAGGACCAGCTGGCGGCGACGGAGGCAGAGGTGGCAATGTAATTGTAATGACAGACTCTGGACTTCACACTTTGATGGACTTTAGATACAAAAGAGAATACAAGGCCGAAAATGGTCAAAATGGCATGAGCAAATTAAAATTTGGAAAAGATGGAGAGGACATTATCCTAAAGGTACCAGTCGGAACCCTAATTAGGGACGCCAACACTAATGGAGTTATCTACGACCTAAAGGAAAATAATATGTCTGTCACTGTCTGCAAGGGCGGCCGTGGCGGCATGGGCAATGCCAGATTCAAGACTTCCACTAGACAGGCACCAGCCTTTGCCCAAGCAGGCAACATGGGAGAAGAAAGAGAGATAATATTGGAACTTAAACTCCTTGCAGATGTGGGACTAGTTGGTTTTCCTAACGTAGGTAAGTCAACCCTTCTTTCCATAGTTACATCTGCTAGGCCGAAGATTGCCAACTATCACTTCACAACCCTTTCTCCAAACCTAGGTGTTGTAAAAATTGATGAAGGTGAATCCTTTGTTATAGCAGACATACCTGGACTAATTGAGGGAGCATCTGAAGGGATTGGTCTCGGCGACGAATTTCTAAAACACGTTGAGAGGACAGGAATCCTCATCCACGTCCTAGATGTTTCTGGTTCAGAATACAGGGATCCAGTGGAAGATTTCCACAAGATCAATGAAGAACTTGTGAGATACAATGAAAAACTGGGAGAAAAGAAGCAAATTATTTTTGCCAACAAGACAGATGTCCCAGGAGCAGAAGAAAACCTAGAAAAATTAAGAGAAGAACTTGGGGACAAGTACGAGATAATAGCTGGGTCTTGTGCCACAACAGAAAATGTTGACAAGCTAATGAAGGAAACTTATAGACTCCTTCAAGAAGTGGACTACGAAGACCACGAAACTTACGACATAGTCCACGTAGAAGAAGTTAAGAGAGAAGAGGGCATCAGGGTCTTCAAAGAACATGGAGAATACTTTGTTGAAGGACCTTACATTGACAAACTCCTTCGCTCCACAAACTTTGACGATTACGATTCACTTAAATACTTCCAAGAAAACCTTAGAAAGAATAAGGTTGTAGAAAAACTAGAAGAACTTGGGGCCCACGATGGCTGCTCAGTATTTATTGGCGAATACGAATTTGAATTTTTTGAATAAGCAGGTGATAGAATGTTAACAGGAAAAGAAAGATCTTATTTAAAGAGCCTTGCCCACAACATGGATCCACTTATCCAACTGGGAAAAGACGGGATCAACCAAGGCTTTTTAAATCAAATAGATAAACTTTTAGAAGACCACGAAATTGTAAAGATTAATGTCCTACAAAATGCACCAGTGGAAGTTGACGAAATAGTTGACGACATCCTTGATGCAACAGGGGCAGAATTTGTCCAAAAAATTGGCAAGAAGCTTACAATTTATAGGGAATCTAAAGAAAACAAACAAATAGAATTATAATGAAAAAGTACGGAATTTTTGGAGGCAGCTTCAACCCCATCCACTATGGTCACCTCATGATATGTGAGTACATCAAGGAGGAGATGGGTCTGGACAAGGTAATCTTTATCCCAACAGGCAACCCTCCCCACAAGGACCTTGGGGTTTCAGCAGAAGACAGGTATGAAATGGTAAGGCTTGCCATCTCCCCAAACCCAGACTTTGAAATATCTGACATAGAGACCACTAGGGTAAACTTATCCTACACAGTGGACACAATTAGGGAATTAAAAAAAATCTACAAAGAAGAAAAATTATACTTCTTAATAGGCTTGGACTCCCTCTTCCAACTTAAGACTTGGAAGAAGATAGGAGACCTATCACAAGAAATAGAATTTGTAGTTGCCTTACGACCAGGATATATCGACAAAGAAGAGATAAATAATGAGATAGACTTTTTGAGAGAGAACTTTGGGACAAGGATAAAACTTATTAAGACCCCACTCTATGAAATTTCTTCCACTGACCTAAGAGACAGAATTCATGAGGGCAAGTCTCTCAGATATCTAATTCCAAAAAAAGTTCTAGATTATATAGAAGAAAGTGGGTTTTACAAAGGTGACCTATAAACTTAAAAAATATGAAAAAGAAATAAGTGACAGGATAGGAGAAAAGAGATTTCTCCACACACTTAGGGTGAGAGACACTGCCATAGAACTTGCAAAGATCCATGGAGTAGACCAAGAAAAGGCAGAAGTGGCAGGGTTTTTGCACGACTGTGCCAAGATAAGAGATCATGACGACCTTATAAAGGCTGCCAAAAAATCTGGCCTTCTCCTCACAAAGGAGATGCATAAGGCACCCCAAATCATCCATTCCTATCTAGGGGCCATCTATGCCAGAGACCTCTACGGAATAGAAGATGAAGAAATCCTAAATGCCATTACTTACCACACAACAGGCAGGGCAAATATGTCAGACCTAGAAAAAATAATTTTCTTGGCAGACTACATCGAACCCATGAGAAACTTTGACGGAGTGGAAAGGGCAAGAGAGCTTGCAAGAGTAGACCTTGATGCAGCCATGTATTTCGCCTTAAATAATACATTAAAATTTTTAGTTGACCACGACACCTACATTGTGCCGGCAACAGTTACAGCTAGAAATTTTTATAAGGAGTTGAATCCTTGAAAACTTTTTTTAAAGCTTTTTTTACAACAATAATATTAATAATCATCCTTGCCCTAGGTGCTTTCGCAGCCTACTTCTACTTCTTCGAAGGAGAAGATGCAGATAAAATTGATGAGGGCGGCGAAAACCTACAATTTTTGATGCTGGGAGTAGACTCTCTTGACTCAAAGAAGGCAGAGAATGCAAGATCCGACACCATAATGGTGGTAAACCTAGACGGGAAGACAGGAAAAGTAAATATAATTTCAATCCCAAGAGACACTTACACAAAGATCGAGGGTTACAAAAAGACAAAAATCAACCACTCCTTCAAATACGGAGGAAGTGAACTTACTCTTGACACAGTGAACAAACTCCTTGGGACAGACATAAAATATTACGTCACAGTTGACTACAGATTTGTAGAAGATGTGGTAGACAAAATTGGTGGAGTAGAAGTTGACGTCCCAATAGACATGAAGTACGAGGACCCAACAGCAGATCCACCACTTACAATAGACATCAAGGCAGGCAGACAAAACCTAAAGGGCTACGATGCCATAGGATTTTTGAGATTTAGGAAGGGCTACAAGGACGCAGATCTTGGAAGGGTAAAGGCCCAACAACAATTTATGTCAGCCATCCTATCAAAGATGAAGGAACCAAAAACCCTAGCTAGGTCACCCCTCTTGCTTTCATCCTATGTATCCTACACAGAAAACAATATACCTGTGAAGAAACTCATAAAGATGGCGGCAAAAATGCGTCACGTGACAAGTGAAGACATAGTGACCAACACCCTACCAGGAACACCAAAATACATGGGAGGAGTGTCCTACTTCGTGCCAAACGAAAATAAAATACAAGTAATGCTATTAGAAAATAATTTTAAATAGGAGGTTTTATGATAACTCAAGAGAAATTATATATCATAGTAAAATCATGTGAAGACAAAAAGGGAATCGACATCAAGGTCCTAGACATCCAAGGTATGACATCAATCGCAGACTACTTCGTAGTAGTAAGTGGTAACTCATCTACACAAGTAGATGCCCTAGCAAGAGAAATTGACGAAAAATTATCTGAAAAGGGAGAAGGACCTCAAAACCTAGAAGGCAAGAACTCATCAAGATGGATTATCTTGGACTTTGGCGACATAATAGTCCACGTCTTCCACAAGGACGAGAGAGAATACTACAACCTAGAAAGATTGTGGGAAGAAAACCAAGACCCACAAGAGGAGGAATGAAATTATGGTAAAAACATTACACACAGACAAGGCACCTGGAGCAGTGGGACCTTATTCACAAGCAACAGAAGTTAACGGCTTTATATTCACATCAGGCCAACTTCCACTAGTTCCAGAAACAGGAGAACTAATCTCAGACGACATCAAAAAAGCAACAGCAAGAAGTCTTGACAACATCAAGGCAATCCTAGAAGAAGCAGGCTCAAGCATGGAAAAAGTTGTAAAAGTTAACATCTTCCTAGACGATGTAAATGACTTTGCACAAGTAAACGAAGTCTATGCAGAATATTTCACAAACCACAAACCAGCAAGATCTTGCGTAGAAGTAGCAAAGCTACCAAAGGGTGGCCTTCTAGAAATCGAAGCAATAGCAGTAAAATAATTTCTAAAGAGGACCCGAGAGGGTTCTTTTTTTATAAAAAAGAGGTAGACAAGATGAAAGAAATAAATATAAATGAAATAGATAGGATTGTGGACCCAATAGTAATAGACGTGCGTGAAGACTACGAGCTAGAAGAAACAGGAACCATAAAGGGCGCTATCCACATCCCCATGAATGAGATCCCAAATAGACTTAACGAAATCACAAAAGAAAGAGAAATCTATATCCTCTGCAGGTCAGGGGTGAGGTCCTACAACGTGGCAAAATACCTAAACGAGTTGGGATATGAAACCATAAACCTTGACGGCGGCATAATAAATTACAAGGGAGAGCTTTTTAAGTAAGGCATAGAAAATTATAATGTCACAAAAAAATCTTACTTATCTTTTACTTGTGACATGATAGTTTATTATGAAGTCAAAAATAAATTAGAAGTAATAAGAGAAAACAACTTAGAAAAAATTTAATAGAAAAACTAATCCCACAGGAGAAATCTTGTGGGATTTTTTTTGCCTAAGATCTTTTGCTCTCTATTACTTACAATTATTTTTAAAGTTTTTACTTAATAATTAAGTTACAATATCTTAAAAATTAAAAAAATTAATTAGAAACTTCTTAAAATTAGTTAGATTTAGAAAATATTTGTTGTCTTAATAGAACTTGAGAAGACATAAAAATACTAAGTCATAATAACTTACAAAATCAGAAAGACTTATAAGGTAACAATGACTTATGAGGTCATAAAAACTTATTGAATCATAAAAGCTTGTGAAGTCATAAAAATTTATTGGCTCACAAAAGTTTGTGAAGTTACAAAAACGTATGACTTAGGAAAAATTTCTTAAGTCATAAATTATTATTGACCTATAAAAACCTTTGACCTTCAAGAAGAAAAATAAATTAAAGATAAATACATACATAATACAAAAAAATTTGAAGTAAAAAATGAAATAGACTAAAGCATATAAACTGAAATGAAAAATTGTACAAAATAAATGCAATTTTTACCTGGGGGGGGGTATAAATCTTGTTAAGATAATGTAAATTCAGGCATTTATAGTATATATAACTAGATAAAATAATAATTATCTGGTATAATTATGAAATATAAATAGAAGATTATAAAAATACTCTATCTATTAGATTTATAGTTTACCAAAACCATAAATCATGAAGAAAAACTCATGAAAGGGGATAGATAAATTATATTATAGAAATATAAGAAATAGGAAAAAATTTACGAAAACTATAATCCAAATTAGAAAGGAGAAATAATGGATAATAAAAAGAAAAAATTCAACACCAATAGGGTTGCAGCCTATGCCCTATCAGGTGTAATGCTAGCAAGTGTTGTACCTTACAATGTATTTGCGAACACAAGTGAAATTAACAATGCGCTAGAAATAGCAGCAGAAAAAACACCTGGTGCGCAAAGAGCAGGAGAAGACAAAGTAGGACTTACTGAAGATCAAAAAGCCCACGCAGGAAAATCAGCAAATAACTGGGAAGAAACAATCGGAGAAGATAATGACTACTGGAAAGCACCAAAAGGATACAATAAAGCCAAAAACCTTGGTGGTCTTAACAACGGTGGTATGGGAGCTTTTGAAGTAAATTATCTTGGAACTTACACAGATGAAAAGGGAAGAGATATAATTAGACTAGAATGGAAAGGTGACTCAAGAACTGCAGAATCTGTATGGATGAATCAACTTTCATTGGCTTTTAAATTCCAAAAAGATTTGTTTGAAAAAATTGACTGGGATAGGTCTTATGTATATTCAACAAACAAAGGGGAACAAAAATTCCTATTTAACAACGTAAATGCTGCTGACTACCAAGCAGAATTCATGCTTTCACAGGTTACAGGTGATTATACTGGTAATATATACGAATTGCCTATGAACCTTGTTCTAAAAGAAGGAATAAAGATTTCTGACTTAGGAAAGAAGGACTTTCTTGTTCAACATAGAGGATATGATACAAAATATAAGGAAGTATTAGCAAACTTCCCTGGAACAGTAGGAACAAGAGAATTAAACGATGTTGATTATGGACAATTTACAAGATCAACAGTAATACCTCTAAACTCAAATCTTAAGAGCACTGTAATTCCTCCAAATTCAAACAAAGAATCTAACAGACTCAGCTTTGGATCTAGTGAGTATGATAGTGAAAACAAGGTTGTTAAGACAAAACACTACTATAGAAAATCAGACTCTATTGATTCATATTTAGGAAATGTTGGATTTAAGCAATCATTTGATGCAAGGCTTCTTGACCTCTTAAAAGAAGATGATCAAGGAAACGTAGCTTACCTTGACGTAAGGGGAATTGACGACGAGAAAGCATACTCAGATACACCAAAAGTCGGGATTAAGAGAAATCAAATCAATGTTAAAGATGGTGTTGCTACAATATATGTTGTAGGATCTGATTTTGAATCAAACTTAGATAAAACTGGTAATAAAGTAGTTCGTGCTACCTCAGGAAATATTAAAACAGGTATATTTTCTACACTATTCAAGACAGCTACAATTAACTATGTAAATACGACAATTGAATATAATGTAGATGAAGATATGATTTCTAAGCTATTCCCACAAAATAAATATCTTCAATCATATGCCTTTGAGAGTGGCTTCATCCATGAAAATAAGAATGGTTTTTTAAGGTCTGAACAAGAAGTTAAAAATGAAACTGTTATTAATAAGGGCAGCAAACTTACTTTAGAATTTAAAGATCAAATGAAGGATAAAGGAAACCAATATGTTATGCAAATTGGTGATACCTACCACTTAATGAATGATAAATCTGCTCCAAGTCGTGCAAATGATTTTGAAACTATCACTGAGAGAAATGCTGGCGGTATTGGTAATGCTAGAAACATGAAATATGACATCGATATGAAGGCTGGTAGAACCCTATCTGCAGGTGAAAAAATCAGACTTTGGATTATCAATGACAATGGACATAAATATGAAAGCCAAAGCTGGAGACTATATATTAACAATGGTGATGCAACAAAAGATGTAGATATAGTTAATGTCGAAGGTGAAAACTTTGAAAGAGACTACAATCCATACTACTTCCAACACTCTAAGAGCGTTGATGGTGCTATGGTTACAAAACAAAAATATGTACCACAAGTAGAAGAAATTTTTGATACTGATACTGAAATAAAAGGTACTGTTCGAAGAGATGAAAATAACGTAACTGGTTACTATATGACACCAGAAGGGTCTAAATTCTACTTTAACTTAGTTAAATCTGAAAATTCTGATAAAGCTAGAGCGATTTTCCTAGATGAAAATGGTAGAGAAGTAGAAAAAGGCGATAGAAAATTTGATGAAGTTTATAACTATGCTTTAGGTCAATTTAAATCTGAAGATGGAAAAGAAACTCTAGAACTTAAGAAAGATATGCCTATCTATATCAACAATGCTAGAGAAGGACAATTCCCATCAGATCCAGTTATCGAAAAAGTTAAGTCAAGAGTAACATTTGACCAAAACTACGAAGGAAAACCTGAAGATACAGTAGTAGTAGCTCCAGAAAACGAACAAGCTCTAGGAAATGCTGGCTATGAAGCAAACGGTCTTGACTATAATGGCAAAAACGTAATGCCAGAAAACCCAACAAGAGAAGGCTATATCTTCAAGGGCTGGGCAACAACAGCTGACGCTACAGAAGCAGACTTCACAAAAGATACTCCTATTACAGAGTCACTAAAAGTTTATGCAGTATGGGTAAGTGAAGATGAAGTAAAAGACGCTGACAAATATACACCAAAATATACCGACTCTGATGCTGAAGTAGGTAAACAAACAACAATAACTGCTCCTAACTTCACAGACAAAGATGGAAAAGATACTACAAAACCAGAAGGAACAAAATTTGCTCTAGGCGAAGATGCTCCACAAGGTGCAGAAATCGATGAAAACACAGGAGAAATCAAATATACACCTGCTGAAGAAGACAAAGATAAAGAAGTTAAGATTCCTGTAGTAGTAACTTATCCAGATAAATCAACAGATAATGTAGATGCAAAAGTTACTGTTGTTCAACCAGAAGATAAGAAGACAAAAGTAACTGGAGAAGCAA
>NZ_KV820460.1:0-333 GCF_001815405.1 Peptoniphilus sp. HMSC075B08
AATTGCCTATAGCTTTCAACAAAAGCTTTTTCAATCGCTGCTTCTTGTATTCCTTTTGAATAAGGACAATATTTTTTACCTTTTTTTGTTGATTTTACACATTGCCAGTTAATTTTTTTGTAAATGGAACTGGTGTGCCAAGTTCTTCTTGAAAGTATCTCTCCACAAAATCCACATTCCAGCATACTTGAAAAAGCATATTGCCTTGATAGTTTTTCTCTCTTCCTATCCTTATCAGCAATTGTGTTTCTATTTTGTGCTCTCCTGAGTCTAATATCCTGTGCTTTTTCAAAATCTTCTTTTGATATAATTGGCTCGTGATGATTTTCAATG
>NZ_KV820460.1:433-660 GCF_001815405.1 Peptoniphilus sp. HMSC075B08
ACTGTAGTATCAGACCATTTTGTTTTACCTCTCGGAGTGAGATATCCTTGCTCTTCTAGTTCCCTGCCAATAACTGACCCTCCATTGCCCTCTAAATATCTTTTAAAGATGTATCTGACAATTTTAGCTTCTTCTTCATTTATAGAGATGCTTTTTGTTATAGGGTCATAATCATATCCAAGGCAACCTTGAAAGCCAATAAGCTCCCCTTTTTCCATTTTCATTTT
>NZ_KV820460.1:760-10974 GCF_001815405.1 Peptoniphilus sp. HMSC075B08
ATATTTTCTTCTTCAAATACTACACCAACATTGTTTTCCTTTAATAGTCTTACATACTTTAATGTATCTAATGTGTTTCTTGCAAATCTTGATATAGATTTAGTAATTATCATGTCTATATCTCCATTTTGGCAATCACTTATTAGTCTCATAAAATCTGCTCTTTTAGTTGCAGTTGTTCCTGTTGTTGCTTCATCTGCATATATACCAGCCAAAGTCCAGTTCTTATTATTTTTTATTAGATTTGTGTAATAATCAACTTGCGATTTATATGATTCAAGTTGGTCTTTACTATCAATGCTAACTCGACAATATGCTGCAACTCGTTTTAAATCTAAATGTAGTGCATTTCTATTTCTTGCTCCTGTATTTGAAGCTTTTATTAATTTTACTCTAGTATTCATTTTACCTCCTTCCCATTTTGTATCTTTCTACAGTGTTATTATATCACAAGATTAACTACTTTCTATCTCTCTTCTTATAATCATTTTCTAACCTGTTCTTAATTTTTCTATATTCCTTATCATTAATTAATTTAAGACCATAAAGTCTACATAACATAGCAATTCTCATACTATAAATCTTTATTGCTTGCATTTTACCTCCTATGTAAATTATTTTTACCTTGATAAGTGGATTAAATTTGAAATATGCTAATCTCACATAATCAATTTCAAGAATATTCACACTTCAAAGTATTTTGATTTTTATAGAAAGATGATAAAACACCCCTCACTTTATAAAGTGAAATTTGCCCTCTTTGGTAACCTGAATTTTTATTTTTTATAGTATTTTTGAGTTTTAATGATTAATTTGAGCATAAAAAAATGAGGACTTATGCTACTAGGCATAAATCCTCTAATCTAAATTTTTCTGTTCAAAGACTTTAATATTTCTTTCTATCAATTATTTAATTTCCATGATTCTGCTTTAGCTTTTGCATTTATAAGGTCAGAATAAAGTCCATCATTCTTAATCAGTTCTTCATGATCTCCACGTTCTACTATTTCTCCATCTTTTAAGACTAAAATTTGATCTGCATTTCTTATTGTCTTTAGTCTGTGGGCAATCATTATTACTGTCTTATTTTTTGTTAATGATTCTATTGCTTCTTTAAGCTTATCTTCATTTTCCGGGTCTATATTTGCTGTTGCTTCATCAAAGATTATAATGTCCGCGTCTTTTAGCATGGCTCTGGCTATGGAGATTCTTTGTTTTTCTCCACCAGATAGACTTGCTCCACCTTCCCCAATGATAGTGTTATATCCATCTGGTAAAGCTTCTATAAATTCATGACACCTTGCTTTTTTAGCAGCTTGAACTACTTCTTCATGGCTCGCATTTTGTTTTCCAAATTTTATATTGTTTTCAATTGTATCCTCAAATAGGTATACATCTTGAAATACCATGGAAATTGAATTCATAAGGTTTTCTATCTTATAGTCCTTAATATTCTTTCCACCTATTAAAATTTCTCCAGAATTTACATCCCAAAATCTTGCTATTAGATTACAAAATGTTGTTTTGCCAGATCCAGATGGTCCGACAATGGCAGTCATAGTATTTTCTTTTATCTCTGCTGATACATTTTTTAAAATTGGTCTGTCATCATAAGAAAAAGAAATATTTTTAAAGACTATATCATGATTTTTTATAGGCTCTGTAATACTTCCTTCTCTCATATCAGGCATAGAGTCGATAAAACCTACAGAATCTATGGCATTTTCGCAAGCTCTTAGGATTGCCATGTTTGATCCTGCCCCGATTAAGCCTTCAAAGATAATAAAGGATGCCATAATCATAAGAATTGTTTCAGCAAGTGGAAGTTCACCAGATAAATTTAATTTTAATGATACATAGACCATAAATACTGTTGTTATTCCCATTACAATTCTTTGAATAACTGTGTAGGGTGCTACAGATTTCTCCAGGTCTAAGAGTATTTTGGATGTATCTTTTATAGACTTTCTCAAAGCCCTGTTATTTTCTCCACCAAGATTATAAGATTTTATAACCTGCATTCCTTGTAAAGTTGCTAATACTTCTTTTGTAAGTCTTGTCTGCGTTTCTGTCATTTTGTCTGCATTAGCTGATGATTTTTTCTCCATCATTGATGTAACGATGAAAAATACTACCACACCTGCTACTGCAACAAACCCTACCTTTACATTAAATATTAAAGTTCCAAGGACAAAGACTAAAGTATTTAAAACTCCACCAAGTACAAGAACCAGTAGCATAGGCACCCATTGCTCTGCTTGGGAAAGATTAGATGTGGCAATACTTGTAAGTCTTCCCAGTGAAAAGTCTGAAAAGAAACCCATGGGAACTCTTTTTATCTTCTCACCTATTTCTATTCTCTTATGGGCAGCCATAAAATATCCTGCGTGTGTTTGTGCCATTTGTGATGATTTTTGTGTCATTATCTTTCCGACAAGGGATATAACTAATATTCCAAGACAAATAAAGATAGCCTTATAATCTAAAGTTTTAGAAAATATATTTACCAGCATATAGTAAATTGCTCCAAACTCAAGGGCATTAAATACTGCGTGCAAAAATCCAGCGAGAATAGATTTCTTAATATATACCTGTTCTTCTTTTGAAAAATTCCATATCTTTTTAAACACATTAAGCATTTTCATCACCCCTTAAATTTGCAGCATACATTTCCTTATAAAGTTCTGATGACTTTAATAGTTCTTCATGACTACCATAAGAATTTAATTTGCCATCTTTAATAACAAATATCCTATCTGCATCAACAATTGTCTTTAACCTATGAGCGATTATGATTAAAGTTTTACCCTTAACTAGATTTGCCAAGGCGTTTTGTATGAGAGCTTCATTTTCAGGATCTATATAAGAAGTTGCTTCATCTAAAATTACGATTGGTGCATTCTTTAGCATGGCACGAGCAATAGATATTCTTTGTCTTTCTCCTCCAGATAGATGACCTCCACCTTCGCCAACTCTTGTATCATAACCATTAGATAGATTCATAATAAAATCATGGCAGGCAGATTTTTTACATACATCTATAATTTCTTCGTCAGAGGCATTTTTATTTCCAAGCCTAATATTTTCCTTTATAGTCATATCAAAGAGGAAATTGTCTTGGGATACAAAAGAAATAAGTGAAGACAAGTTTTCGAGCGACACATCTTTTGTTTCTACTCCGCCAATTTTAATAGATCCCTTATCTACATTCCAAAATCCAGCAATGAGTTTTGCTATTGTGGACTTGCCTGACCCAGAAGGACCAACGAGTGCTGAAACATTAGATTCTTTTATTTCCATAGAAAGATTATCAATGACTTTCTTTTTTCCATCGTAAGAAAAGTCTACGTCTTGAAGTTCTATATTATAGGATTCTATTTTTTCTCCCTTATCAATATTTTCTAACTCTCTTGAATCTAAAATCTTTCCTATTTCAGAAGTTATAGTTGATATTCTTGACATATCATCCATATAGTTCATGATTTTTAAAATGCTAGAAACTGTAGCAAAGGATAAGACGATTAAGGTAATTAAATTTCCTAAATCAATACTTCCATTTATATAAAATAAAATCCCAAAGGGTATGATTGTAATAATTCCCATAGGAGAAAGTAATCTACCTATGGCAACCCTATTCATAGATTCACCCATCCAGTTATAATAAAAGTTTGCATTGTCATAAACTGCATCAGCGTATTTTTTATAAGATGATTCGCTTTGATTAAAGGTCTTTATTACTTCTATTCCATTTATATACTCAACAATGGAATTATTCATATGTTGACCAATGGCAACTGACTTTCCAAACATTTCCTTATAATGAGCATTCATAACAGACATCATAATAGACATTCCTACCACAAATGGAATTAGTGATAGCAAGGTCAATCGCCAATCTAATGTAAACATGTAAATAAACAATAGAACAGGTCCTACTAAGTTTGCCGTAAATTCTGGCACAAGGTGGGCAAGTGAAGTTTCCATAGAATCGACTTGCTCAACTATAATATTTTTTAATTCTCCAGATGATCTTGATAATACATCTCCCAATGGCATCTTAAATAATTTTTTGGAAATATCATTTCTTATTTCTCCTAATGAATTAAAGGTTGCCGTATGGGAAATACTTGTTGATATTCCTGCTGCCACTTCTTTAATAACAAATGTTATGAAAATATTTATACAAAGTGGAGTGTATAAGCTCATATCCCTTATGCCATTAATCAAATTCACAATAATTTTCGCCATAAAAATATAGGAAAAAAGACCAGCCACTACTCCAATTATTGCCAGTAAGATTGACATAAAATATGAGCCTTTTCTCTTTTTTACATATTGTTTTATTAGATCCATCAAATCCCCTCCTTAATAAATCCTCGTAATAATAAGATAGGTCTATCCATTCACTACTTTATAGATAGACCTGCCTTAAATTCAATTTATTAACCTATTCTCATTTAGCTTTTACACTATAAATATTGAAAAATTGTGGTGTACTTGTAAAGTCATATCCATCAATTTTGTCATTTCTATATAAAATCATTTCTTTTGAATAAGAAAGAGGCAAATCCATAGCGTTTTCGTTTGAATATACTATAGCTTTTTGTATATTATCTTTAATCTCCCCTTCATCTGTAGAAGTGGAAGCCTTCTTTATTGCGTCAATATATATATTGGAATCTGAAAGTGCTTTTAATGGCATTAAATGTGGATCCATTTCAGTTACTGATTCTTGTAAGAACTTGTGAGGTTCAGTATAAGAACCCTCTGTATTCCATGTTGTCAAATGGAATTCTCCCTTTATACCATCTGTCCACCATGACATTTGATCTTTTTCAACTATGTCAACATCTATACCTACTTCTTTTAATTGCGTCTTTATTGCAAGTGCAGTTTCCTTAGCAAGTACTAAATCTGACCAGTAAACATATTGAAGCTTTAATGGACTTCCGTCCTTTTCTCTTATTCCTGTATCTTTATTAAGTTTCCAACCCGCTTCATCTAGCAAGCTATTTGCCTTTTCAGGAGCATAACTATAATTAGTTGGATAATTTGCATCACAATAAGCCACATTTTTAGGGAATAAAGTTTCAGCTACATCTTCATATGAGTATGTTAAACTGTCGACAATGTCTTTTTTGTTAATTGCATAATTAATTGCTTGGCGAACTTTTAAATCTTCTAATTCTTTTTTACTTGGATTTAAAATTAGATTCTTAGTCAAAGTCCTATTTTTATTGACTTTTCCAGTAACATCCTTAATTTCAGAACCTTTTTTGAAGTCATCATAATTTATTAAATCTGCTCCATAAATTAAATCTATTTCCCCTTTATTTAAGGCTTGAAGTCTTGAGGAAGCATCGGGAATATATTTGACAATAACTTCATCATAGTAAGGTTTTTCCCCATGATAATTTTCATTTCTAACAAATTTTGTATATTCTCCAGATTTAAATTCTTCATATACATAAGGACCTGTTCCTATATTTTCGGTAAATGTCTCAAAGTTTCCCTCAGTAAATGACTTTGGAGATGGCATCCCCAATACATTTTGGAAACAAAAGCCATTTATATAAAATTTAGACGGATTTTCATAATGAACAGCAATCGTATTATCATCAATAACTTCTGTTGATTTTATCTCTGCAACAGCCCTAATGCCTGCAAAGTTAGGATTAGACTTATCAAAGTCTAATATTTTTTTCACTGCATCAGCATTAAAATCTTCACCATCTGAAAACTTTACCCCGTCCTTTAATTTAAAGATTAAAGTTTTGCCATCATCTTTATATTCAAAGCTTTCAGCAAGTTTTGGTACAATTTCACCGTTTTCATAAGCTACTAGGGTTTCGTAAATTAAACCACACGCCATATTATTTTCCTTATTCATTGTTAAAGTCGTAAGGTTTGTCAGTTCTTTAGCAGTACATAAGGTTAAAACCTTCTTGCTTTCATCTTTTGTGTTTTCACTTGCTACATTTGAATTTTCTTGTGCTTTTTCTTGATTCTTTTGGCAACCTCCTAGTAAAATTGAAAAACTAAATACAAGTGCCAATAAAACCATCATATTTTTTCTAAGTTTGATCATTTCTATCTCCTTTGCAATTTTCCTTCTCTCAATATTTTTCCTTTCTTTATCTCTATGATATAATCTGAAATCTGTTTTGCTTGATTTATATCATGAGTGATAAAAATATAAGAAATACTATGCTTAGATTGATAATAAAAAAGTAAGTTTAGTACTTTTTCAATCGTCAATAAGTCAAGCCCAGCCGTGACCTCATCTAGTATTAAAAAATCAGGATTAACCATAAGGGCTCTTATGAGCGACAATCTTCTTTGCTCGCCTCCAGATAGTTGGTGAACGGGCACATCTAATATTTCCTTTTTTAAATGTAAATCCTCGCAAAATAATAATACCTTTTCCTTTCTTTCCTTTTTTGACAAGTTTGTTAAATTAATAAGCCCTTCTTCCAAATTTTTAAAAGTGCTTATACCAGGATTTAAAGTACCAGATGTATCCTGGAAAACAGACTGGATATTTTTTCTATATTTTCTTATTTTTTTTAATTTTAATTTTGAGATATCTACAGAATCATAGAGTATAGATCCTTCATCTATTCTTTCTAATCCTATTAATGCTTTTGCAATGGTGCTTTTACCAGATCCGCTTTCACCAATTAAACTTAAGTTATCTCCCCTTTTAAGTGAAAAGGAAATTTGATCTAGAGCTTTAAATGTCCCCTTTACTGTTTCAAAAGAAAGACTAACGTTACTCATAGCTATTTCGTCCACTCCCATTCACCTCCAGAATCTAATATCTTCTGACTACATTCAACAAATTTTCTTGTCCATTCCTCTTTAGGACTTTCAAATATATCTTCACTACTTCCCTTTTCTATAAGGCATCCATTTTCTATCACATAGATGCAATCGCTATATTTTTTAAGAATATCAGGCTCGTGTGTTATTAACAAAATTCCTTTGCCTTTGAAATTTGCTTTAATCAATTCAAAAAATAATGATGAGTTATAATTGTCTAAGGCTGATGTTGGTTCATCAGCAATTATATAATCAGTATTTAGTCCCATAGATATCGCTAAAATCACACGCTGAATCATGCCTCCAGAGAGTTCAGTTGGATATGAATCTAAAACTCTTTCATATTCAAGATTGACACTTTTGAGCTTATCTTTTGCTATACTTAATGCTTCTGATTTATTTATATTAAGATTAGCAATATATGTTTCAACCATTTGACTTTTTATCTTTTTTCTTTTGTCAAAAGAAATCATGGGAAGTTGAGGAATAAAAGCGATGTTTCTATTGTTGCTATTGATACTATTTTTCTCAAATATATCGAAATCATCTATAGTAATATTCCCAGAACTTACTTTCAAGTCCTCTGATAAAATCCCGAGTATTGCGTTTATTAATGTAGTCTTCCCAGCACCACTTGGACCAGTCAGACCAATAATTTTACCCATAAGAATCCTAAGAGAAATATTATTTAAAAGACTGTTTCCTTTTTTATCTGTAACTTGTAATTGATTAACCAAAATCATATCTTCACCTTCTATTTGCTTCTTTTGCAATAATATTAAAGGACATTGTAGTAATAAAAACTGCAAAAATTGGGTAAATTATGAGTTCTGGTTTAATAAATATTGAATCTCTTGCTTCTAAAATCATAGAACCCCACTCCACAACATTTTCTCCAAGTCCAATTCCTATAAATGAAAAACCAGTAATGGCTAAAATCATATCCGCACAGGACAAGCAAATATAATGAACTAAATCTAATAATATATTTGGTAGTATATGAACTAGAACCAACCTAGTCTTTGAAGCACCAAGTGAAATCATACAAGTGCAATAAGCCTTATCGTATTCAATATTTATTTGAGTTCTAACAAGCCTTAAAAATCTCAATATATATGAAACAACCAAAGCTATTAATGTAGTTTTTATTCCATTTCCCCAAGATGCTATAAATATGATTAAATAAGCAATTGGTGGTATAGCCGTTACAGCATTAATAATCGAATCTACTATTACATTCTTTTTCATGGTAACCTTTGATGTTAGCGTTCCTAAAAGCAAACCTAAAGTAAAAACAATAATCGATGCCGTCATAACCATAAATAATGTAGTTTTTCCCCCATATAATATTCTCGATAAAATGCACCTTCCCATGCTATCATTTCCCAAGGGATAATTAGAATTTGGATTTGAAAATCTAAGGGGAAGATTAACTTCTAAGGGATCATTAGGAGCTAAAAAACTTCCAAAAGATATAAGTAAAATCACTAGGAAAGCAAATACTGCCCTTTTATTTGTTTTCATTAATCTCCCCTTTCCTTTATCAAAAGATCGTTTATCAAGTCGGATATTATATTCGCAAGGGCAATAAATAAGGCTAAAAAGAAAACCAAACCATGAATCATCGTTGCATCACGATTTATTACAGAATTTACAATCAAGTATCCAAATCCTGGAATAGAAAAAACTCCCTCAACTATTGCCACATTTGCAATCATGAGTCCAATACTCTGAAAGAAATTTGGGATTAACTTTACTATCGAGTTTGGCAATATATGTTTCACGAACAAAGTAAATTCCTTTAGTCCATTTGCTCTAAAAAACATAATATAATATTCACCATTTTCTTTATCTAAAGCGTCTTTAAATAATGGATAATAAAAAGAAGCCCCAAATATACCTAAAGTTATTGCAGGAAGTAGATAGTTTGTAATGCCAATATTACCTGCTACTGATAGCAAATCCCACTTTACCGCAAATATATCAAGTAAGATAATAGCAATATAAAAGCTAGGAATTGAAACACCAATAAGGCATAAAAGATTTATAAGCTTATTGATTATCTTGCTCTTCCATAAGAAAGTAATACATCCCAAAGATAATACTAAAATTACCTGCAATATTGCGGAAAAGAAAACAACAGATAAAGTTTTTGGCAAAGCCAACATTATATTATCCCAGACTGGTTTGCCATTGCTTAAAGACTGTCCTAAGTCTAGAGAACAAAGATTTTTAATCCAGTTAAAATATTGCTTATATACAGGTTTGTCAAAACCAAATCTTATTCTTACTTCTTCAATTTGCTCAGGTGATGGACTTCCGATATGTCTTTTAGCATATGCAGTGGCTGGATCGACGGGAGATAATTTCATTAAAACAAATGATAAAATACTAACAATTAATAATGTCATTATTAGCTCATAAAATTTCTTTAAAAATGTCTTTTTTGTATTCATTTTTATACCATAATTTAAGATCAGCCTAATAATTCAGGAAATTTATTTTTAAAATATTCTTCTAACATCTTTTTGATTGTTTCTTTATTTTCAATAAAAATTTCTTTTTGATTTAAACTTTCATATCCTAAAATCAAAGTATTTACAAAGGTCACTAAAAACTCATCTTCAAAAATAGATGATAGCTTATCGTTTGGAGGAAATGTAGACGATAAAATTTCTGTGTTTGTTTCTTTTAAATTTTCAAACATTTCACACAATCTTTTATCTTCATTTTGTAGTTTCAAAAAAATTGCATAGATGCTTTTAAATTCATTTTCATCATAAATTCTTTCCATCATCATCTCAGTAATTGCGTCTAAAGTCGTTAACTTAGATGTGTCGATAGTTTTGCTTTTTTCTCCTCTATATTTGATACCTAATTTCATAAAATCATAAATCATTTCGTAGGTTGATCCATAATGATAGTAAACACCACCTTTACTTAAACTTACTTTTTCTATAACATCTTCCATAGTTGTATTTTGGAAACCCTTTTCTAAGAAACATTTTTTTGCCGCTTCCAGAATTTCTAACTTCCTTTTTTCTCCAACTTTCAATTTTTTATCATTCAAAACTTTATCTCCTGTCAATAAATAATTCCGACGCTACCGTCAGTTTTATTGTAACTCATTTGATAATTAATTTCAATACATGAAGGATTTTAAAATTTAGTAATCTTATTTAAGATATTTGCTTGAACGCCCTTTATACTTCTTTATTAATTTCTTTAAATGCGGTATAATTAATAAAACTTAATACACGCTTGACGCTTATAATTTTAATAGCAAGCACAGTAAGTGAGTACCCACTTACGAAAAATTGATGAAGCAGAACCTTTATGGACTGCTTCTTTTTTTATCAATTTTACCTTGTTAGGGAGAACCCTAAGACCCC
>NZ_KV820460.1:11074-40276 GCF_001815405.1 Peptoniphilus sp. HMSC075B08
TTTATGTTGTAGATTTAGAACCATTTAGAAACATACAATGGCTTCTTTCAAATGCAACAAATAACATAAACCAGATCGCCAAGGCTACTAATACAACTGGTGTTATTTACAAGAATGAAATCGAATCAATGAATAAACAGGTAGAAAAATTATCAAGAGAAATTTGGCAGATCCATTCCCTACTTCTTAATAAATCAAAAGAAAGTTCTGGTGATTAGTATGGCAATTACAAAAATACATCCTATAAAATCAACTCTAAATTTGGCAATAGACTACATTACTAATAGTGAAAAAACTGATGAAAAAGTCTTGGTATCTTCATTTAAATGTCATCCAGCTACTGCTCATATACAATTTATGAAAACACGAAAAATCATATTCTATAGCATTTTTTGAAACAAAAACCTGCTAACAAAAGTCAAGCTTAAGCTGAAATTAATTTCAGCTTATTTTTTTGTGCAAATACTATATAATCTTTGCATATCCAGCTTCCATGCTATTATCAAAATTATACTTTAAGGATGTTTTCTTGGTGCTTGAAGCTAAAGCTAATTTCCTCCACATGAATTCTTTCGTTCGCTCAATTCACTAAAGTAAGCAATAAAAAAAGAATACCCTTTTGCAAGAGTATTCTTAATAAAAATACAATATCGTTAAACTTTATAAAATAAGAAAAAAATTATTTATTCATGTAGACTAGGATGTAGATATATAGGTGATTTTATCTTACTATTTAATCAATTGGGCACTTAAAGCATTTTCTAAAACATATTTATATTTTGAGAAAGTTTCAGAATCAAGCAACTGATATTTGTCATTCTTTAGCTCTATAATATTTATTTCGCTTTCAAATTCAAAATTCCTTCTTTCAAACCCAATTGATGAAAAAATCAATTGGGTATAATTTGATGAATTATCTAATATATATTCAATTAAGGATTGTGCCTTATCATAATCCATCTCCGCATTCTTAGGGCTATCTAATACCATAGGTAAATTCAAGCATTTATTATTAAAAATTTTTTTAATATCATTAAGTATAAAATACCATATAACTGTTGAAATTGGTTTATTACTTCCACTTGCACAAAAAACTCGATTAATTGCTTTATATTGTGCTTCCTCTAACTCATTCAATCCAAACTTTAAGACTTCCCTATCAATCATATCATAATATTTTTTATTGATATCCGATTTAATTTTAGATACTTCCTTCAAGTCTTCCTCAATATTTTCTAGTTTCTCTTTAAGTTCTCCTTGCAAATTAAACTCATTAAATAACTCTAAATTTAAACTATTATATAGTTCATTTAGCCCCATATAGCTGCTATAATTTTTTATTTCTGTCTTAGCTATACCAATGTTTTTCTTGTATGATTCCAACTTATCTAAAAACTCTTTATAACTACCCTCTATTTGTAAAATTGATTTTGAAATCTTTTCTATATCCTCATATATGCTGTCCTTTATATATAACGAATCCTCAATTGAATTGTATCTTTTACTTCTAAGATCAGTTGTATCTTTCAAAACTGAATGGCATTCAGGACATATATCTGTATTTAAAATATACTTTATTTCTTTTTCCTTTTTATTCTTAAACCTTTCAATTTGGTTCAATGCAATTTCAAGCTCATACTTTTCATTTCGTAAATTTGTAAGCTCATACCTAAATTTATTAATAGAATTCAGAATATAATCATATTCCTTTGTTCTAATAGAAAGCTCCCTTTCAAGCTCTTTTAAATTTTCAGGCACAACAATATTACCTAATAGTTTAGATACTTTTTCTTTCATTCTACTAGTTTCTCTGTATGCGTCTTCTGAATCATTTATACGTTCCAATAAATTTTGTTTACTTTCAACATGTTCAAAATAATTCTTATCATATATTCCAAATTGTGCATATATTACATCAGGTTTAAAATTTTGATATTGTCCTAATCTCTTAAAGGAACTAAAGTATGTTCCATCATAATAATCTTGGTCAATAAAATTCATTACATATGTATATGCTGGTGGAGCAATCTCCAGCTTCTCAGTCCTTCTATTCGGTAAAAATATTTCAAAATCCCAAATATTGCTTAAAAAATATGATAACTCAATTATAGTTGATGTTTGAAATAATATCTTAAAAACATCATTAAATACTTTGAATAACTTTTTATGGCGATATATAAAATATATATTATCGTTAACCGAAAACTCTAAAATATATACTTTATCTTCATTTTTCCATTTTTTATCGAAGTGGGCATCAGCACCCAAAGTATGATATAAACTACGTAACAAGACTGACTTCCCTCTATCTGTTCCATCAATGTTACTAGAAGTAACAATATTTAAACCTTTTTCAAAACATGTAACAAAAGCCTCTTTAGTTAAAATATCAAAAATATATATTTTATTGAAAATAACATCCATTAAATATCACCTCCCTCTGTGTATAAATAAAATACCATTAAATAAAATACTTTTTTCATGTATTTTGTGTATTCTATAGGGAATTCACTATCAAATACATTATTTAAAATATTAAAAAGGTCATTTTCGTTTTTTATCTTATCTATATTCCCTTCAATATACTCAAAAATTGATATCTTTAATACATTCAACTCATGGCTTTGATCAATTTCCAGTAAATTAGTTAAAGCTTGATTATATAATCTTCTTTCTGATGGGAAGAAAGTTTTAATATAATCTTTAACCTGCTCAATGCCTGTTATAGATTTTTTCCTATGAGATTCAAGCATTTTATTAAACTCATTTTTAGAAATTCCTTTTAATTCTAGTACATCATTATAATTAGTGATTGCCATCTCATAAGAAGCTTTTTTCTGAGCTGTATCAGATACTAATCGAAATAAAGCATTAGGATTATTAGGTTCTTCATTTTTTATTTCTTGGAAAGCTTCAATTAACTTTCCAAGCAAAGCATAATGAGGATTTGTTAAGTCCATACTTTCACATACATAAAAAACATTATCAAGAATGACTTCTGATAACTTTAGTTCTTCTTGCAATTTATCTTCAATAAAATCTATTACTGTTTTGTCCAACTCACCTAAACAAACTTCTTGCCTTAAATCTTCTTTACTATCAATTTTCAAATGCTTATTACAAACTACAGCCAGCTTTATATTATGATTTGGGTTGTAAAGAGCATACAATGTTCCCAAAATAGATCTACTATTTCCTTTTCTCTTAGTTAGTGTTTTAGAACTATGATTACCTCTATTTATTGTTTTCACCTGGTAAAAATCAAGACCATTATCACGATGCAATTCAATATCACATTTGAAATCAAACACAATTGTATAGTCATCGTACAGCTTATATGCATCAATTAATTTACCAACTCCCCACAACAATTCAACTCTAAATCTATTTTTCGTTCTACTACCTGCTAAATCTAATGGTAAATTCATATAATAGTTCGAATATTCCAATATAATCACCTCACTTTTATGTCGTCATTCATTTATAATGTAACCTTTATAATATTTAATTAGTTTTTTCAAAAATCACTCTATAATCTTCTGTATGCCTTCTAATTCAAAAATATCAAAAACAGAACATCTGTAATTAAATTTTGTCTGTCTTAATTTATAAAATGTAATTTTCCTAATTTTGCTTTTCCATAAATTCACTATTTATCATACCTAATTCTTTTATTTTTGTAATAACATTTTATAATTAAATGATATCACTACATCCTACTTAAATCTTTTATTTATTCTATTATACCATTAAATATACGTCAAAAATAAAACGTTCTCCTTGATATAAAATTTATGCTTAAAAAAATAAAATCATTTCACTTCTCTAATACTTAATATTTTTTATCTATGATATGCCAGACAGTGTCTGTTAAATTACATCTCATTAATCCTATTTGATAAAGTTGTTACCACATCAACAACCTTATCAAAGCTCAGATCTCCAATATACTTATTTTCACTCAGATATACTTCCCACAAGGTTCTTAGGTATGAATCATCTTTTATGTCCTCAATTATTTCCTCATAGTCTTGCATTTCCTCTTGACTTCCTCTTTTGTCAGAAGTTCTCTCTATTGCTTCTTTTAAAATTTCATAATCTATCTCATCTTTTTTCAGCTTGTAGAGAGTGTATAGGTCATAAAAGTCTCTCATTCGTGTTGTTGTTATATTTCTTCTGATTATGGTTTCGTATTTTTCAGCTAAAATTGTTTCTAATAGGTATACCATTATTTTTATATTTTCTTTGCTAAAGATACAGGGATAGGTATATTCTATTTCCCTTGGTATTGTTACTTCTCCCGTTGTTAGGTCAAGTTTCATAGGAATTTTTACTCATTCCTATTTTTACTAATAGCAATCAAAAAAGCACCTACCATTTGATAGATGCCGTTAAACAAATTTAAATTACTCTTTTGCTATAGGAACCCATAATTCCATTTGATAATCTTCTGAATTAGGGTCTCCATCTCCATATACTTCAAAATCAGGACTTTCATCATGTCTATATCCTTCTTTAGGGAAGAAATATGAAATAATATACTTCCATCCTTCGTGAATGCACTTTGGTATAGGACCTTCTAAGCTTACAATAGCATACTCTTTTTCAGGAATGCTGAGTATGTCTAACCCTAACTCCTCAGCTTTTACTTCATCCGTTAAATCAAAACCAGCTAAGTATATAAATGAATCTTCTTCATCCATTATATAGTCATATCCTACGTCAAAGATTTGACCATTACCAAACTCTTCAAATTTTTCTCTTGGTACTTTTTCAACTAGTCTATCCCAAACTTTTGGGAAATTTGAACTCTTAGTTACATCTGATTTAATACCAGCTACTTTAAACGCTCTCTTTTTCTCAATTTTAATATCCATTTGATTTCCTCCTTGAACTGAAATTGAAAAGTAGATTCTTGGGAAATATTGATACTTTTCTCCTTTTTTTACTTGACCTGGAGTTAGCTTATGAAAACTTTTAAAAGCTAAAGCAAAAGAATCCTGAGAATTATAACCATATTTTATTGCGATGTCTATAATTCTTTTATCTGAATTTTTTAAATCAATTGCAGCATTTGTCATCTTTCTTAATCTTATATATTCAGATAATGAATATCCTGATATGATTGAAAATATTCTTGAAAACATTGGAAATGAATATCCTGTTATCCGTGTTATTTCTTTTTCATCAAGTTCATCAGTTAAGTTATCTTCAATATATTCTATTGCTAAGTTAAAAGATTTCATTATATCCATATTTCTACCACCTTTCATTTAAATTGTACAAGGATTTATTAAATTATACCCGATAATGCTAATACAAATATTATAGCATCACATGTTTATACTATTTTTCTTCTCTGCCAGACTTCTTATCTTGCCCTTTATACTCTCGATATTAATCACAATAATACATCCACGTATTTTCTAATTTCATCTTCTATTTTAAATAGTCTGCTGTATTTTATTATTCGTCTTAGATTTTTATTTGGTGATTTAAAGTATCTTTTTATTGCTTCTGTAAAAATTTGCTTATCTATTTTTTCTCTGTCTATTATGATATCGCAAATTGTTCGATCTATATCGTAAACTGGAATAAGGTTGCCTTGTGGTGATTTTATTTCTGTCTTTCCAATTTCGTATAGGTCTTTTTTTACATAATGAACTTGTAGATCTTCGTACCTCTTTTTGATATGGCTGGCATTGTAGCCTTGGGGTACAGATATATGAAATACATTTGGGGTCCTATCTGATAGGTCGTGGAGGTATAGGGCTGTTTGATGAGAAAATATAATTCGATTGCTATTGGATGATATTAAAACAAAATCGTCTATTACCTTTCCTTTTAATTGATACAGTCCTGGTCTTAATCTTTCTAATTGTCCGATTTTTGTTAATTCTGATAAATTATGCCTAGTATATCCAAGTTCTTCTGCTTCTTTGTTGGTTATTACTAAATTTTCTTGGATAAATTCTTTAAGTGTATTCATAGTCCGCCTCCTCTCGTTTACGCTTTTATTATATGTTATAAAAGCGAATATGTAAAGTTGGCTATTAGAGTTTTGTATTTTGAAAAGGATGTAACGAATCCTTACTCCCTTTCAATAAAAAAAGAGCAGCTTTTTAAGCCACTCTTGTAGAAAGTACAAAATGAGTTTATCTTATTAAATTTTTCTTTGTGTCTCCTCATACTAGTCTCAAAACAACTCTTACGTTCATGTAGTTTTTTTGAGTCTTTTTGACGTATCCTTCTTCATCTTTATCGAAGACAAAATGCTTATAAAACTGCTTAAAATGCAGGATTTCTATATTTACATCTTTTGTATCAACGCTATAGTCTCCACATGAGATGTTTTTGGAAACTGGTCTACTATTTCTAGTTCTTCTATTTCATAACCTCTTTCTTTAAAGACTCCAAGGTCCCTTACTAGGGTTACTGGATTACAGGATATATATAGGAACTTTTCTGGGTTGAAGTCTATTATCTTTTCTATGGCTCTTGGGTTTATTCCTTCTCTTGGCGGGTCAAGGACTATTAGGTCAGGATTCTTGTCTAGGTCGTCTAAGACTTTTAAGACGTCTGATGCTATGAATTCCACGTTGTCTATGCCGTTTAATTTTGCATTTTCTCTTGCTGCTTCTACTGCTTCTTCTACTATTTCTACTCCTATAACTTTTTTGGCTGACTCTGCTAAGACTTGGGTGATTGTTCCTGTTCCTGAATACAAGTCAAAGACCAATTTGTCTTTGGCATCAATTTTTTCTCTGGCCATCTTGTAAAGGACTTCGGCTGATTTTGTATTTGTTTGGAAGAAGGAGAAGGGGCTTATTTTAAATCTAAGTCCAAGGACTTCTTCTTCGATGTGGTCCTTGCCGTAGATTAGTTTCATTTCTTCTGGGACTATGGCATCTGATAGGGCATCATTTATCACATGATAGATTGATACTATTTGTCCTTCTAAGTCCAAGTCTAATAAGAATTTTATAAAGGCTTCTTCATCGAGCTTGCTTTGGCTTGATGTTGAAAGAAGTACCATTATCTCTCCCGTCTTAGTTGCCTTTCTTATTAGGAGGTGACGGAGGAAGCCCTCGTGTCTTTTCCTGTTGTATTGGACTTCGCCCAGGTCTTCGAAGTAGTTTCTCACTTCCGCCCTTATTGTGTTGAAGTCCTTGTCAACTATATTGCAGTCTGTAGTGTTTATTATTTCGTGAAATCTATTCTTCACGTGAAGTCCAAGTGAAAGTGGCCCTCCCTTATACTCATCGCCAAAGGTATATTCCATTTTGTTTCTATAATGTTTGTGGACTGGTGATGGAATGATTTCCATTTCTCTATCTATTCCATTTTCTTTAAATAAATTTTTTATTAATTCTTTTTTGTATTTAAGTTCCTCTTCATAAGTTAGGGTTTGGTAAGTACAACCGCCACACTTTTCAAAGTGAGGGCATTGGCTTTCTATTTCTATGTCTGATCTTTCTATTATGTTAAGAAGTTTTGCCTTTTTTGATTTTTTTCCTCTTGCCTTTATTTCTACTCTTTGGCCAACTATGCCGCCTTTAAAGTGGTACTCTCTATCTTCAAAACTTCCCCTTGATAGGTTTGGGAATCTCGATTCATCTATTTTAACTATAATGCTCATTGTGTCACTCCTTTAGGAAAATTATATCAAATTAAATATGTCGTCTCAATTTAATAAGTTAAGAATATTTAGCCAGTATTTTTAATTTTTTTTATAGTCTTTAATTTATATTTTTTGTTTATTTGGTATAATACATTTGACAAGATTTTGCTGTGGGATTACCCACGAATTTTTTGGAGGTATTATATGAAAAAAACATGGTTGGTATTGCTACTTGCAATGCTAATGACTCTTACTGCTTGTGGCAGTAACAAGAAAGAGGCAACAGCTGATGCAGATGGCAATGTAATCGAGGATTTAAAAATCCAATTCGTTCCTTCTAGGGAACCAGACGAAATTGTAACTAAGACTGAACCACTTAAGGAAGTTTTAAAGGCTAAGCTTGCTGAAAAAGGTTATGACGTTAAGAATATTGACATCTCAGTTGGTACTAACTACGAATCAACTGGTGAAGCCCTAAGTGCTGGTTCAGTTGACATTGGATTTATCCCTGGTGGAACTTACACTATCTATGATGACGGTGCTGAAGTTCTTCTTACTGCAACAAGAAAGGGACTTACTATTGAATCTGATGATCCTAAGGAATGGAATGATAATAAGCCAACAGATAGAGCTGATGAACAAGTTGATTTCTATAGATCACTTATAATCGCTGGTCCTTCTGCCAAAGGTCAAGAACTTGCTGCCAAGGTAAATAATGGAGAAAAATTAACTTGGGAAGACCTTGCAAGTGCTAAATGGTCTGTAATGGGCTCATCTTCATCTGCTGGTTACATCTACCCATACCTATGGCTACAAAAGAACTATGACAAGGGCCTAACAGATCTTCCATCAGTTGTTCAAGCTGACTCTTACCCATCATCTGTTGCTAGACTTGCTTCTGGCCAAGTTGATATAATGGTAGGTTTCTCTGACGTGAGAATGGATAATGCTGACAAATGGCAAAACGAATTTGGTAAGACTAAGTCAATCTGGGACGAAACTAACGTACTTGCTGTAACTGACAGAATTTACAATGATACAATTTCAGTTTCTAAGAACTCAGAAATTATGACAGATGACTTCAAAAAAGCCCTTCAAGAATCCTTCATAGAAATTGGTGGAAGCGAAGAAGGTAAAGAAATCATAGCAATCTACAGCCACGAAGGTTACAAGGCTGCTGATGACAAGAACTATGATGGCGAAAGAGAAGCACAAAATTTATTAAGAGAACTTAAAAATTAAGAAAGGGCTTCATTAGAAGCTCTTTTTTATGAGGAGAATTATGATTGAATTTAAGAATGTAGATAAAGTTTATCCTGGTGGATTTAAGGCCCTAAAAGATATAAACCTTACTATTGAGGACGGCGAGTTTGTTGCCATAATAGGAAGGTCTGGTGCCGGTAAATCTACCCTAATTAGGACTATAAATAAGATGCACGACATTAATGCAGGGACTCTTACTGTTGATGGAGTTGATGTTAAATCTCTAAAGGGAAAAGAACTTCGCAAGTTTAGGAGAAATATTGGGATGATTTTCCAATCCTTTAACCTTGTTGAGAGAATTTCTGTTATCAAGAATGTAATGTCTTCCTTTGTTCCTGATTTAAATCCCATCCAGTCCTTATTTGGAATTTATCCAAAGGAATGTAAGCTAAAGGCTCTTGAAGCTCTTGAGCAAGTTGACATACTTGACAAGGCCTTCGAAAGAGCTGACAACTTATCTGGTGGACAACAACAAAGGGTTGCTCTTGCTAGGACTCTTGTCCAAAACCCAAGCATTATCCTTGCTGACGAACCTGTTGCAAGCCTTGACCCTGTCACTGCAAGGCAGGTTATGGATTATTTTAAAAAGATTAACGAAAATCTTGGAATCACTATCCTCTTAAATATCCACCACGTTGAGCTTGCCCTTGAATATGCCACAACTGTTCTTGGAGTTCGTGACGGAGAGGTAATCTATTATGGACCAGCCAAGAATGTGGACGATAGCGTTTTAAAATCTATTTATGGAGATTCCTTTGAAGAAATAAAATTGGAGGAAGTATGAGCCTCTACTACAAAATCTTTAAACCAAAAAAACACACCCTAAAGTCTGGTAAGGAAGTCTATGAGAAGCCAACTTTGACCATACCTATCCTTATTCTATTGCTTCTTTTTACCATGCTTTCTGTAAGAGTTACTAACTTTTCAATGGCAACCCTTGCGAAAAATATTCACAAGCTCTTTGCCATTTTATCTCCAATGTTTAAGCCAAACTTTTCCTACTTCCCTTCAATAGTGGGACCACTTTTTGACACAATAAAGATGTCCTTCTTAGGATCCTTCTTGGGTGCAGTTTTGGCTATGCCCTTTGCCTTCTTGGCATCAAACAACATGGTAAATAACAAGGTCATAAACTGGATTGTTAAGTTACTTTTCTCAATCCTTCGTACCATTCCAACACTTGTGTCTGCACTTATTGCAACTTATATTTTTGGACTTGGTGCCTTTGCTGGTACAGTTGCCATATTTTTATTTTCCTTCTCCTATGTTGGAAAGCTAACTTATGAGCAAATCGAAACAGTTAACATGGGAGCCTTTGAAGCCATGATCTCCATGGGCTTTACTAGGACCATGGCATTTTTCAAATCCATTGTGCCAGAGATCCTTCCCTTTTATTTATCAACTGCCCTTTATAACTTTGAAGGTAACGTAAGATACGCTGCAATCCTTGGTTATGTTGGTGCCGGTGGACTGGGACTTCTTATTAACGAAAACATTAACTGGAGAGACTACAACCGTGTGGGCATGATTCTCTTGATGCTACTTATAACAGTATTTATCATCGAAAATATCAGTGCTCACTTTAGAAGAAAGTTGAATTAATATGTCAGAAAAAGTAATAGAAAAACTAAAATCAGAACCAAAAAATCATGGCTATATCATAATGATTGTAGCTGTACTTTTATTCATGATAGTTTGGTCATCTTCTGTAATTAATTTTGAATCTGCAACAAAAGATGGAATGGGAGTAGCCAAAAATATTATCAAGGGAATCTTTAATCCCAACAAGGACATGCTCTTTAACCTAACGACGAAGGGTGTTCCTTACCTTTTACTTGAAACTATTTGTATAGCCTTCCTGGGTACCCTTGTAGGGGCAATAATTGCCATGCCACTTAGTTTCTTGGCATCATCAAATATTGTTCCAGCGCCTGTGGCTTATCTTGTTAGGATGTTTATTATCCTAATAAGGACAATCCCAGCTATTGTTTATGGTCTAATGTTTATTAGGGTAACAGGACCTGGACCCTTTGCAGGCCTTATGACTATGTCCTTCACATCTATTGGTATGCTGACAAAATTATTTTCAGATAACATCATGAACCTAAACAAGACAATACTCGAGTCCTTCTCTTCCATTGGGGCAACAACCTTCCAAAAGATTCGCTTTGGTATAATTCCTCAGCTTTTTGCAAACTTTGCCTCAACAACAATTTATCGTTTCGACATAAATTTAAGAGACGCATCAATCCTTGGGCTTGTTGGAGCAGGTGGTATTGGTTCACCACTTATGTTCGCCATCACTTCCTACAAGTGGAGTGAAGTTGGAGCAATCCTCTTGGGACTAATCCTTCTTGTTTTATTTATTGAATACTTCTCAACAAAGATAAGAGCAAGACTAGTAGGTGAAAAATGATTTTAAAAATAATTCACACATCAGACTTGCACGGATATTTTTTCCCAACAGATTATCTCGATAGGGAAGAAAAAAATACAGGCTACCTTTCACTTTTAAATAATATAAAAAAAGACGACCACACAATCTTAACAGACGGAGGAGACATCCTTCAGGGATCTTCCTTCGCCTACTATGTAAAAGAAAATCTAAACTCCAATGTAGTGGCAGACATGATGCAAAATGTAGACTACTACACACTGGGTAACCACGACTTCAACTACGGCTACGACTACCTAAGGACTTACGTAGAAAACATGAAGGCCAAACTAGTTTGTGCTAACGTCAAAGACAAGACTGGTAAGATTAAATTTAATCCCTATTATGTAAAAGAGATTGACGATTACAAGATTGGGATTGCTGGAATTGTTACCGATTGGGTAAATCTCTGGGAGAGAAAAGAAAATCTTGTGAACTTTGAAGTCACAGATGCCTTTGAAGGAGCAAAGAGGGCCCTTGAAGGACTAAAAAAAGAAAAGACAGATTTTAATATTTTAATCTACCACGGTGGCTACGAAATCGACCTAGCAAGTGGCAAAAAGCTTTCAGAGACCACAGAAAATATTGGGGGCAAAATTGCAAAAGAATTGGACTTCAATATAATCTTGGCAGGCCACCAACACATGGAGATTGCTGGTTACATTGGCGATACACTTGCCATTGAGACGCCAGCCAATGGGTCCAAGGCTGCCCTTGTGGAAGTTGACCTTGCAAGAAAAGAAATGAAGGCTTCCTTTATTGAGCCAAGGCTTGGATCAAACTTCCTTATAGAAAAATATATTGATATTGAAGAAGAAGTCCAAGACTATCTCGACCAACCAATAGCAAAACTCAGTCGTGACTACATGCCAGAGGACAGGATTAAGATGGCCCTTCATGGATCAGACCTTGCAGACCTAATAAACAAGATCCAATTGGACTACACAGGAGCAGATATTTCCATCACTTCCTTTGCCAATATCATCTCAGGTCTAAAGAAGAACTTGACCACAAGAGACGTCCTAAACACTTACAGGTTCCCTAACACAACAGTGGTGCTTGAAATAGACGGCAAGAGTCTTAGAGAGGCCCTAGAACAAAACTTTTCCTACATCGAGTATGATGGGTCCTATAAGATTTCAAAGAAGTTTTTAGAGCCAAAGGAAGAGCATTACAACTTTGACTACTTCTATGGCATAGACTTTGAAAAGGACCTTACAAAAAAAGTTGGCGAAAGAATTGGAAAAATCTTCTTTAAGGGTAAAGAAGTAAAAGATTCCGACAAGTTTTCACTAGTCATGAATAACTACAGAGCCACAGGAGCCGGCGGCTTTGATATGTATAAGGACCTCAAAGTAATAAAAAATTACGACAAGGAAACTTCAGAAATATTATTAGACTATTTTAGAAACTTGTAAAAATTTTTCAATTTATAAAACAAAAATAAGAGACCGAGGTCTCTTATTTTTATTACTATTAATTGTCATTAAAACTGCCCAATTCATTTGAAATTTGTTTAGCTGTTTTTAATAATTTTTCTATATTATCTCTTAGTTTATCTTCACTTAAAACACCAACAATATTTGCTATTGCTATAGCTCCAGCAACTTCATTATCATGATTAAATATTGGCGCTCCATAAGCAATTACTCCTTTATCAACTTCTTCATTACTTATTGAGTAACCTCTGTTTCTTATTTCTTCAATTTCTTCTTTATATTTTTCTAACTCATCTTCTTTATAAACTTCCATTTGATCGATCTCATTCAAATTTGCAAAGTAAGCTTTTGAAGCTGCGCCTTTAAAAAGTTTTACATCTTTTCCTATATCACAAAAAAACCTAACATTTCTAACGCCGTCTATCCTCTCAATAAAGGTGAACTGATTACCATTTCTAATTCCAAGCGTTACAGTTGATTTTGTTTCCTTTGCTAAAGACTGCATATATGGTTTAGCTATATTTCTAATATCTAAGGATCCTATTACCGAGGCACTTAAACTTAGTAATGATACCCCTAGAGAATATTTTTTCGACATTTTATCTTTCTTAATTAAATTATAATAAATCAAAGTATTAAGAATATTGTAAACAGTACTTTTACTTATTTTTGTCTTATTAGTTATTTCAGTAAGTCCTAAAGGTTCGTTTTCATCTCTAAGTGTAAAAAGTATTTTTATTACATTTTCAGCAGAATTTAATCTTTTCATGATTCCTCCTCAAAAGTCTATTTCTATTATATCCATTAAAGAGAAGTTTATTCAATATAAAACCACCACATTAAATAATGTGATGGTTTCTATTAAAGTTAATGATTAAAAAATTTTCTTGGTGTTAGCATAGTTAAGTATACTAGTCCGGATACCCTACCTATACCTACACCTCCTGACATAGTACATCTATTAATTACTTCATCTTTACTAAATCCAGTAAAAGAAGAAATTCGATTAACAGCATTATCTATTCCCTCTTCAATATTTGAACCAGATCCAATGAACTGCGCCATTATAAATTCATCAACCGAAATTGACGAATTAAATTTTTTATTTATATAATCTATCTCTTCAGGTGAAAAGTTCCTAAAATTATGAATAAGATTTTCATCAGTAGGAATAATTATAGGTCCTTCTGTCTTCAAACCTTTGATAACTTTTACCTTTAAAGTTACTCTTGCAGTTATATCTGTTGTGTGTCCAGCCAACTCTCCGTCGCCTTGCATAGCATGGACATCTCCAAGGTATAGCCCAGCTCCTTCGACTTTTACAGGGCATAACACCTTAGACCCAACTGTTACAGTGTTAACATCCATGTGAGCATCTGTTAAATTATCTTTTTCTAAATCTGAAAGTTTTTTATCCTTTAACAAAGATTTAAGAGAATCTCCACAGTTTCTTGAAGATGGTATTTCTACTTCTGGTACACAACCTATGTTTCCAATAAAAGGGTTTACTCTTGAAATCACACCTGCTACATCACTTACATTTAATATTAGTGATGAGTTTTGATGACTATTTTTTGGTAAGTAGTCATTGCCTTGTAAAGCATTTTTTGCAACCTCTTCAGAATCTTCTAAAGTTAAACCATATTTCTTAGAATCATCAAACTTCATTGTATAACCATTTTTAATAAACTGAGGTATAATTTTGGCTCCACATTTCTTACAAACTATTCCATCCTTACCAATTCCTTTAACTTCTGTTAATGGGTTTTTAGTATTACATTCTGGACAAATAGCTTTAGTAGTTGGATCAAAATCATAACGACCTTCAACACCTTCAGAAATTCCAGAAATAGAATATTCAGAAATCACTTGTATATCTAAAACTTCTATTAATAATGAATCTCCTTTTTCTGCTCCCTCCACATATAATGGCACAGAAACTTCATGACCACTTTTTATACTCGGTGTGATCATAGGTCCCCAACATCCCGGTGGAAGCTCAACGCTTAGTATATCATCACTCTTTACAGAATTTTTTTCGTTAACTTTTCCACCAATTGTATCTACGAACTCGTCTATAAAAATTTCTTTTACATCCATATTATTCACCAAAATATCTTTCTAAAACTTCATCTGAGCTTTTTTCAGTAAATTTACTTACTACTATTATTGCAATCAACGAAACTAATAGTCCCCATACTAAAGGATTAAATCCTAATGGATTGTTAATCTTAAACGCATATAGGAATAACATTGTTAAAAATCCACCCATCATAGATGCTAATCCACCAGCTGGTGTTGCTCCTTTCCAAAACATACCTACTGCAATAGGAATAGTGAAAGATGCAGCAAATCCTGAGATTGCGAAAATTACTATTGCTTGTAGGAAGTTTGGAGGGTTAATAGCTAATCCCATTACAAGTAGAGAAATAACAGCTGTTGTAATGTAACTAAATTTCTTTAATTTCTTTTCATTAAGAGCTTCTTTAGAGTTCCTTTCAACTATATCTCTAATTATTGCAGAGCTTGTTGATAGTAACAAAGATGCAACTGTACTCATTACAGCTGCAAATGGAGCTGATAACATTATCCCCGCTAAAACTGTAGGAGCATATTTTATAACTAATACAGGAAATATTTGATCAGGTACATCAATATTTGGTATTAAAACTCTTCCTGCTATAGAACTAACAAATAAACTCATAAACCATATAAAAGTAACTACGGCAACTAGTACTCCTGATTTTTTTACTGTATCTACGTCTTTTACTGAAAATAATCGTGTAACAACGTGTGGTTGAGCCATAACAGCTACACCTAAAACAAAGAACATTGAAAAAGCTGTGTTAATAGGTAGCCAATTATCTGGCCCATTACCTGCAATAAGATTTTGGTCTAAACTAGCAAGTCCTGTAGTTATCTCACTTAATCCGCCAACTTTTGTGACTAAAATAATAGCTATAGCAATTGATCCTCCAACCATTATAAGTCCTTGGAACACATTTGTATAAGCTACACCTCTTAGTCCTCCGAAAGAAGTATAAAGTCCTACTACTATAGTAAATAAAATAATTCCTATTGCATAAGGTATACCTGTCATAATTTCAAGAATTCTCGCTGCAGCAACATATTGAGATATCATATAAGATATACCGAAAATAATAATAATTAAAGCTGCAAAAAGACCCATAATCTTATTTTCATACCTATCCATAAACAAATCAGGTAATGTCATACAATTTGATTCAGTAGCTATAGTAGAAATACGTCTACCTATTGCTAAAATCCCTATAATACCTAGTACTCCTGCGCCTGCTTGCCACAACAATGCGGACCATCCATATGTATAGTAGATTGCTGGTGTTCCTATAAAAGATCCACCACTTGTCCATGAAGTCGCCCAAGTAAATGCTACTAACCAAGGACCAAAAGATCTTCCTCCAACCCAATATTCAGCAGAAAAATCCTCAGATTTTTTTACCCTTTTATGAGCTACAACGCCTATTCCTATTAATATAACAACATAAATTAAGAAAACTATGTTAACTACTAATGATGTTTTCAATTTTACCCCTCCTATCAGTCTTCCATCTTCTTAGCGAAAAAAATTGTATAAAGTACTATCGCTATCCAAGGAATAAGTACACCATAAAAAACCCAGTCTGGAAAACCTAGTATAAATTTCATTTCACTTACACTTCGCTTGTAACCTAAAAAATAACTTACAATAGTTGAAAACAAAATAAATGTTCCTGTAACTATTACGCCTTTTTTAAATTCTCTCTTTGCTTTTAAATATTCGTCCTTCCTTTTCTTTTTTTCAACGTCATTCATATTAATCCTCCTTTTATTTGGTCTTAAATAGATACTGTCAGTTTCTATTTAAGACCATTATAAACCTACACTTAAAATATTGCAATACTTTTTCTTGATAAACCAATAAATAAATCTACACAAAAAAATAAGACAGTTGCCTGTCTTATTCGTAAAGATTTCTGCCCCCAAATTTAATTTTGCTATTATTTAGAGCTTTCTTTTGTGGATAGTTGTAATTAGAAATCATTGACCTAAAAAGCGTAGCAGCTTCTGATCTCCTAATTGATCTTGTGGGATAAAAGTTACCATCAGAGTAACCTCTCAAGATACCTGCGTCCACAAGGGCGCCTACATAGCCCCTTGCCGATGGGCTTATCCTTGCCCTATCGCCAAACTCATTTGTTGAACCTTCCCTCGGTGATAGCGAATACACATAACCAAGAATTTCTGCAACTTCTTCTCGTGTAATTTCCCTATTTGGATTTAGCCTACCAGTAGTTGGCTTAATGTAACCTGCCTTAATGCCCTTAGCTACATCATTATAAAACCAATCAGATGTACTTACATCAGAAAAAGTCACAGTATAAGTTTTATCATAGCCTGCTAAAGAATTAACAGTTGCATAAAACTCTGCTCTCGACATGTTTTCATTAGGTTTAAAAGTTCCATCTTGGTAACCAGACATAAGCTTCTTGTCAGTTATAAAGTCAATTGAAGCTTCTGCCCAGTGGCCTCTTGTGTCTCTAAAAGTTCTTGCAGATACAGTGCTTGTCAAAATCAATGCTGAGGAGATAATAATCAATGAAGTCCTTTTAAAAATCTTCATTTTTATCACCTTCATCCTTATTATATATCAAAGTCATCTATATAACAGGTTTTCTATTTTAAGTTTCTGTTACAAAGAATTTTTCCCTGTAACAATCTTGCAACATTCGTTCGATTTCATATAAGCACATAAGTTGATATATTAATTTAGATTTATAAAAATCCTGAAAAATAGCAAAAATCCATGACTTTATAAAAAATCATTACTTTCCTATAGACTCATAAGCTAATAAAATTTTATGAAGTCCTTTGACTATATAAGTTTCTATTTTTTTAATAGAATAGAAAAATTTATAATCTTACAATTAAAGATAGATTAGATTTCTTTTATAAGTTCATATTTAATTATAAGTGTACAAAATTATTTCAAATATATTTTTTGCTGGGCTAATCATTAAATTAAAATTTGTGGACTTGCAAAGCCTCAACTAAAGTTTTTGAAAAATATAGGAAAAGAAGTATCTATACTAAAAATTTTCTATAGAGAGATCTTTTAAATTTCACTAAATTAAAAACTCCCCTCTACAGGTATTAAGTAAATTTAAATTTAGACAAATAAAAAGAGAACAGCTTATGTATTCAATAACTGTTCTCTAAGGGAAGAAAAAAGATGATGAAGTTTTCACTTCATGTATATTGTACTTTAGATAAGTATATTTGTCAACGCTTTTATGAAAATATTTTCAGAATTTTTTATATTTTTCCCTTTGGCTTATTTTCAATCTTATGCCACTCTTTATTATAAGCTTTTAAGAATATTATGAATATATTTTCACACGCTTCTCTATAAGCTTTTTTGTGGTAGAATGATAGGAGAGGTGATATTTTGTTAAAAGAATTAATTTTAAAAAGAAGAACTGTTAGAAAATATAAAGACAAGGAAGTTGACAGAGAAAAGTTAGAAGAACTTTTAATGTACGCTTCCATGGGACCAAGCAACGGCAACTCCCATCCAGTAGAATTCATAGTAGTTGACGACAAGGAAAAAATCGAAGAACTTTCCAACATGGATTCCTTTGCAACTCTTTACCTAAAAGAAGCTCCAGTAGTAGTAATAGTTATTGCAAACACAGAAATTTGTAAGACTTGGGTGGAAGAAGCATCGCTAACAGCAGCTTACCTACAACTTCTACTTGAAGAGGAAGGCCTTTCATCTTCTTGGATCAACGTTAAAGAAGGAAACACTGCCGGCAAGATTTCTTATGAAGAATACTTTGCAGAAAACTTCGGAGTGAAAAAACCTTACAGGGCCCAATGCCTAATCCCAATTGGCTACAAAAAATCAGGCACAAAGGACCACGAAGAATTTGACGTTTCTTCAAAGGTTCACTACAACAAGTTTTAATTTATGAAAAATCCGATTAAGTCGGATTTTTTTATTTGGATTTTTGTAATAAAAAAAGATCCACCCTTGGGTGAATCTCTATTCTCTATTCTTATTTAAACAAACCAACTATAAAGTCTATTAACTTTTCCAAGAAGCTCTTTGTATTTTCTACAGCCTTTTCTCCTTCTGGGGAGTTTAAAAACTTTGAAGCCTTGTCCTTGTACTTAACTGCTGTGTCAGCCATCCTATTCCAATCAACGTCAGCATTCTTCATGTTGTTAAAGAGTCCAACAAGTTTATCCTCTTGGCTCTTTGTGAGGTTGATGTTGTAATTGTTGACAACATTCTCGATAACGAGTCTAACTTCTTTTTCGTCCTTTGGCATATTCTTTGCCATGGCGTCTTTGATTTCATAAATTATGTCGTTAGTCTTTTCATCGCCAAGCTCTTCAGATAATTTTGTCTGAACAACAAGCTCTTCATTGGCGACCTTTTTTAGATCCTCTGGTAATTCCTTGCCAGTGTTTTCTTCATAGGCTTTTAAAATTCCAGTTAAGGCTGCAGTACCACTCACCTTTCCTGGTGCAGTTACATAAATATCAGCGTCTTCAATTCCTACAGTGTTTAGTGCATTGATAAAGGCATCTTCCTTTACAACCCTGATGTTGTCTGATAGCTCAATAGTTAGGCCGCTTCCTGCTTTTTCATACCTAACAATAGCTGAAGAAATTGCCCTCTTGCCAATTTCTTTTGATGACAATACATCTCCAAGATACTTGTATTCCTCTGCATTAGTTACCTCGATGATCTTTGCATCATCACTTGCATTCATCTCACGAAGCATTTCACTTTTTTGACTTTCCTTTAGATCGGCACCAAGTGTTACAATCTCGTCGCCTTCCTTGGCAAAAACAAAGCCAGGTAGAAGGGCAAGAGAAAGTGCCGCCGTTAAAATTTTATTTCTTATCTTCATAACATCCTCCATTTTTTCTTATCATAACAATTATATATGAATAATACTTAAAAAGTATGTGAAATTTGTCTGTCACTTATTAAGAATTTCTTAATAACTTATTATTTATGAGCTTTAAAAAATTCTTTTCTATTAATTTTAAAATTTTTCACAAGAAAAAAGAGCCAGTCTCCCAGCTCTTGATTTATAATTTTATTCTTCATGAAATCTAAGCATATCTTCGAAGATAAACCACATGTCCTTGACTTCGTCTCTCTTTGATGAAGAGAAGGGGATTATATTTTCCCTGTGCTTGACGCCAAGTTTTTTGGCAATTATTGATATGTGTTTATCTACTTGAGATTTTTTTATTTTATCTTTTTTTGTCGCAATCACTATGCCCGAGAAGCCCGACTCAATGATGTAGTCATACATTTGCTTGTCAAGGGCTGTCGGTTCGTGCCTTATGTCCACAAGTAGGATTGTCTCAACTAGGTTTTCTCTATTTTCAAGATACCTGTTGATGATGCCTGCCCACTTTTCTTTTTCTGACTTGGCTACTTTTGCGTAACCGTAACCTGGCAAGTCCACAAGCCTAAGGTCATCGTTGACCCTGTAAAAGTTTATAGTCCTAGTCTTTCCTGGTGTGGATGAAGTTCTCGCAAGATTTTTCCTATTTAACATTGCATTTATAAAGGATGACTTACCAACATTGGACCTGCCTGCAAAGGCAAACTCCTTGATGTTTGTGTCCGGGTATTGCTTCTCTTCTACTGCAACTTTTTCTAGTTCTGCCTTATTTATCTTCATTAAAATCACCTATGGCAATCTCTGCAACTTCTTCGAACTTGGAAACTGGTCTCACGTCTAACTTCTTAATTGCTTCTTCATCAATTTCCTTTAGGTCTCTCTTGTTTTCTTCTGGAATGATTACAGTCTTGACTCCATATCTTTCTGCTGCCAAAAGTTTTTCCTTTAGACCTCCAATTGGAAGGACCTTGCCACGAAGTGTTATCTCTCCTGTCATTGCCACATCGTTGTCAACCGGTCTCTTTGTTAGAGCAGATAAGACTGAAGTTGCAATTGTAATCCCTGCTGACGGGCCATCCTTTGGCACTGCTCCTTCAGGAACATGGATATGGATGTCTGTGTTGGACCTGAAGTTTGGATCGAGTTTAAAGTCATCTGCCTTTGATGCAATATAAGAGATGGCAGCTATAGCCGACTCCTTCATTACATCTCCAAGAGATCCTGTTAGAGTTAACTTGCCTTTTCCTGGCATAACCGTTGTCTCTATGACAAGGCTTGTGCCACCAACTTCTGTCCAAGCAAGTCCATTTACTGAACCAACTTCAGGACTTTTTTCTGCTTCAGAAATCCTGTAAATTTTTTCTCCAAGGAAGTCCTCAATATTTCTTGTGGAAACAGAAACCTTATCTAAGTCTTCTTCCACAATTTTTAGGGCAGCCTTTCTCACAATTTTTGAAATTTGTTTTTCAAGTCCCCTAACTCCTGATTCACGAGTGTAGTAGTCAATTATGTCCTTGATGGCTCTGTCAGAAATACTAATGTTTTCTTTTTTGAGTCCATTTTCTTCAATTTGCTTTGAGATTAAATATTTTTTTGCAATATTGAATTTTTCATTTGGAGTGTAGCCTTCAAGTTGGATGACTTCCATCCTGTCAAGGAGGGGTCTTGGTATAGTTGCTGTCGTGTTAGCTGTTGCTATGAAAAAGACTTTTGATAGATCAAAGGGAAGTTCCAAGTACCTGTCTGTAAAGGAATTATTTTGTTCGGGGTCAAGAACTTCTAGAAGAGCTGAGGCAGGGTCGCCCTTAAAGTCGTTGCCCACCTTGTCTATCTCATCAAATAAAAATACTGGATCATTTTTGCCAGCCTTCTTCAAGAGAGAAATAATTCTTCCAGGAAGGGCTCCAATGTAAGTCCTCCTGTGACCTCTTATTTCTGCTTCGTCAGTTACTCCACCAAGACTCATGCGGACAAATTCCTTGTTGAGAGAATTTGCAATTGACTGAGCAATAGAAGTTTTACCAACTCCAGGAGGTCCCACTAGGCAGAGGATTGGTCCTCTTCCCTTGTCGCCAGATAAAATCCTAACGGCAATAAATTCTAGGATTCTCTCCTTAACTTTTTTAAGTCCATAGTGCTCGTCGTTTAAAATTTTTCTCGCATCAGAAATATTTCTCTTTTCATCTCCAGACTCAAGCCAAGGTAGGTCAAGAATCCAGTCAAGATAATTTATTAAAAGTGAATAGTCTGGTGACTGTGAGTTTAAGTTACCCAGCTTATTAACTTCTTTAAGGGCCTTGTCCTTGACTTCATCAGGAAGGGCCTTTTCTTCAATTTTTTTCTTGTAGGATTCTGTTATCTCGGCCTCGTCTTCTCCGTCACCAAGTTCCTTGTGGATTACCCTTAATTGTTCCTTTAGGTAATATTCCCTTTGGACCTCGTCCATTTTCTTTTTGACCTGGTCATTGATGTTCTTTTCTATAGAAAGAATTTCAATTTCCTTCTTCATGATTTCATGGAAAGCAACAAGTCTCTCATAGATATCTGTTGTTTCTAAAATCCTTTGATAGTCTTCCAATTTAAAATTCAAATATCCCACAACTGTATCAATAAACCTTGATGGGTCCTCAGTGTCTGCAATATTTGAAATAAGTCCTGGGAATAATTTATCATCTAAAGATGAATATGCCTCCAAGTCGCTAAGGGCCAGCCTAAGGGCAGCTTCAATCTCTTCATCTTCTGTGAAGTCACTTTCCTTGTCTTCAAGGATTTCAATTTCTGCTTCAATCATCTCTTCTGTGATATCAAGTTCAGAAATTTTTGCCCTCTCTTCACCTTCAACAAGGACCCTGACAATTCCACCAGGCAGTTTTAAAATTTGTTTTATAGTAGCCACAGTCCCAATTCCAAAGAGGTCTTCCCTCTTTGGGTCTTCGATTTCAAGTTCTCTTTGGGCCACCAAAAATATTTTTGAATCTTTCATCTCTGCTGCATCAATTGCGTTGAGAGAAATTTTTCTACCGCAATCAAAATGCATAACCATGTGTGGAAAGATAACTAGGTCTCGAAGTGGGATAAGTGGTAATTTAATTTTATCCATTTTTCACCTTCTAAAAAAGCCGTGGCAACCACGGCTAATTATTTATTTATTTTTTTATTAATTCAGCAGGTGCAGTTCCTTCTACTGATTCCTTTGTTATTTTAACTGCTTTGATGTCATCTCTTGAAGGAATTTCATACATTACATTCATAATTGTATTTTCGATAACGCCTCTTAATCCTCTTGCGCCAGCCTTCTTTTCTATTGCCTTTCTAGCAATATAGCTTAGGGCTTCGTCGTCAAAGATTAGTTCAACGTCATCAAATTTTAGAAGTTCCTTGTATTGTTTTACAAGGGCATTCTTTGGCTTAGTTAAAATTTCAACTAGAGCCTCTTCGTCTAACTCTTCAAGAGTAATAGTAACAGGTAGTCTACCAATAAGTTCTGGTATTAAACCAAACTTTAATAGGTCTTCAGTTTCAACCTTTTGTAAAATATTTTCTTTATTGGCTTTTTTATCTACAATTTCTGATCCAAAGCCCATAGAAGACTTGGCAGTCCTGTTTTCTATAATTTTGTCGATTCCGTCAAAGGCACCACCAACAATGAATAGGATGTTTGAAGTGTCAACTTGAATAAATTCTTGTGACGGATGTTTCCTTCCACCTTGTGGAGGAACATTGGCAACAGTTCCCTCGATAATTTTTAGGAGGGCTTGTTGAACACCTTCTCCACTTACGTCTCTTGTGATAGATACATTTTCAGATTTTCTGGCAATCTTATCTATCTCGTCAATATATATAATCCCTTTTTCTGCCCTTTCAATGTCGTAGTCAGCATTTTGAATAAGTTTCAAAATAATATTCTCAACATCTTCGCCGACATATCCAGCCTCAGTTAGGGTTGTGGCATCAGCAATGGCAAAGGGAACATTTAAAAGTCTAGCAAGAGTTTGTGCAAGTAGGGTCTTACCAGAACCTGTAGGTCCAATCATAAGAATGTTGGACTTTTGAAGTTCAATGTCGCTGCTTACCTTCCTATTTGATGAAATCCTCTTGTAGTGGTTATATACTGCAACAGCAAGAGCACGCTTGGCATCTTCTTGTTTTACAACATATTGGTCCAAGATTTCTTTTATTTCAGCAGGCTTTTTTAGGTCAAAGTCCTTACTGATTTCGTGAGGAACTTCATTTTCTAGGATTGTGTGGCATCTCTCGATGCACTCGTCGCAGATATTGACATTAGGTCCGGCAATTAATCTATTCACTTGGTTTTGTGTTTTGCCACAGAATGAACATCTTAGAATTTCATCTGTATTAGACATATCTCACCTCAAACCCTTTTTTCAATAACTTTATCGATTAAGCCATAATCTTTAGCTTCTTGAGAATTTAACCAGTAGTCCCTATCAGTATCTCTTTCGATTTTTTCTAGGTCTTGGCCAGTTCTTTCTGCAAGAATTTCATTTAATTTGTGTCTAATTTTTAAAATCTTTTCTGCATTGATTTGGATGTCACTTGCCTGACCTTGAGCTCCACCAGATGGTTGGTGAATCATGATGTCAGAGTTTGGAAGAGCAAATCTCTTACCCTTAGCACCAGATGCAAGTAAAAATGCACCCATTGATGCTGCCATCCCAATACAGATTGTTGATACGTCTGGTTTTATATAATTCATAGTGTCGTAAATTGCAAAGCCTGCAGATACAGATCCACCAGGTGAATTAATATAAAGTTGAATATCCTTGTTTGGGTCTTCAGCTTCTAAGAACAAAAGTTGGGCAACAATTAAATCTGCCATAGTGTCATTTACTTCGCCACTTGCAAAGATAATCCTATCCTTTAAAAGTCTAGAATAAATGTCGTAGGATCTTTCGCCCCTATTAGTTTGTTCTACTACCATTGGCACTAGTGCCATTTAATCACATCCTTGATTATTTATCTTCTTTTACTTCTTCTATATCTTCTTCAGTAACTTCCTTTGGTTCAACAAATTTTGCTTTTTCAACAAGAGTTTCAATAGCTTTTCTCTTTTCAAGGTCGTCTCTTACAACATCCTTGTTGTCGTTAAGCATGTATTCTCTCATTTTTTCCATGTGGTCTTTGTCGTCCTTGAAGTATTCTTCTACAACCTTGTTAACTTCTTCTTCGATTTCTTCATCAGTGATTTCGATGTTCATATCTTTAACAAGAGCTTCTAGAGCAAGATCGTTTTTTACAGTCTTTTCTGCTTCAGGTCTCATAGTGTTCTTGAAGTCATCAAGACTTTGACCAATCATCTTAATATAGTCTTCAAAACTAATACCTTGAGCTCTTAAGCTTTGGTCATAATTTCTAATCATGTCATCGATTTGAGCGTTAATCATTCCTTCAGGAATGTCTGCTTCAATCATTTCACCGATTTTATCAATAGCTCTTCTTTGTTTTTCCATTTCAGAAGTTGTTGCGAATTCTTCTTCTTTTTTCTTTCTTAAATCAGCCTTGAATTCATCAAGAGTGTCGAATTCAGAAATATCTTTTACAAATTCATCGTCAAGTTCTGGGAGTTCTTCATAAGAAATTCCGTTAAGTTTAATTTCGAATTTAGCGTCCTTGCCAGCAAGATCTTTTTGGTGGTAATCTTCTGGGAACTTAACAGTAATGTCAAATTCTTCGCCAATTTCGTGTCCAATTAGTTGTTCTTCAAATCCTGGGATAAATGTGTTTGAACCAATCTTTAGGTCTTGGCTTTCAGCTTCTCCACCTTCAAAGTATTCTCCGTCAACAGAACCCTTGAAGTCGATATTTACAGTGTCGCCATCTTCTACAGCCCTATCGTCAACATTGATAATTCTTGCGTTCATCGCTCTTTGATTTTCAACTTCAGAGTCAATAAGTTCGTCAGTTACTTCAATAGTTGGGTCTTCGATTTCAATTCCTTCGTAGTCTTTGATTTCAACTTCTGGTCTAACATCAACAGAAACTTTGATAACAAGATCTTCGCCCTTTTCAATGCTTTCTTCGTCAATGTCAATGTTTGGTTGGTCAACAACCTTAAGGTCTAATTCTTTAATAGCTTTTTCATATTCTTGTGGAAGAAGTTCGTTAATAGCATCCTCAAAGAATACATCCTTGCCATACATGTTTTCGATCATCTTCATAGGAACATGACCTTTTCTGAATCCAGGAATTTGGAAGTGTTTTTTGTTTTTCTTGTACACTTCGTTTTCAGCTTTCTTTATATCTTCTCTTTTTAAAACAATGTCAAAAAAGACAGTGTTATTTTCTTTCTTATTAATTTCCATTTCAATTGCCTCCTCGCTTATAGCGTTTTTCACATCTCTATATTATAACATAAGTTATTTTAAAAACCTATTAAATACCCTTGTCCTTTAGTATCTTTGATAGAATTTCCATCTCTTCATCACTAAGAGTTACACCCTTAGACATCTTTTGGTGGTCTGGGTCCCATTCTCTTAGGTCGTACTTGGCTGGTCTGTCATTAAAAGAAACTTTATTTAGTTCCTTAGTCCATCCCCTGGCACTTTCAGATAGAGTTCCCAAGTGTTCAGTAATTTCAAATTTAAAATCGCTCATCTTACCTAACCTTTTCTATTTCACTTAAAATATTTTTGATTGCCTCATCAGCTGAGATGTCAGAATTTTCCATTTCTCTTCTAGTAGAATATTCAACAATAGAATCCCCTGACTTCTTACCGCAAGTAATCCTTAGAGGAATACCAATAAGGTCCCTGTCCTTAAACTTAACTCCAGGTCTTTCCTTTCTGTCATCAAGTAGGACTTCAACACCCTTAGCTTCAAGTTCCTTGTAAATTTTTTCTCCAAGAGCAACTTGGTCTTCGTCCTTAGTGTTTACTATAGTAACAATTGCTTCATAAGGTGCTACAGATATTGGCCAAATGATTCCATTGTCATCGTGGTTTTGTTCGATTACAGCAGTAACAGATCTTGTGATACCAACACCATAAGAACCCATGTAGAAGTAATTTGCCTTACCATTTTCGTCAAGAAAAGTTGCATTAAGGGCTTCCGAATATTTTGTACCCAATTTAAAGATATTACCAACTTCAATACCTCTTGCAAACTTATATTCATCGTCAGTTCCTGGTACCTTGTCGCCTTCAGCAACAAGAAGAAGGTCATCAACAACTTCGCCTTCAAAGTCACGTCCGTAGTTGGCATTGATATAGTGGTATTCACTTTCATTGGCACCAACAACAAGATTGTCCATTTCAGTAAGTCTTTTGTCAAAAATCATCCTTACATCAAGACCAAGAGGTCCAGTGTATCCTGGTTTAGACTTAATAGCTTCGATTTCGCTGTCTTCCATCATCCTAATGTCGTGTTCAGCAACACCAGTGTAAGAAACAAGCTTAGCAAGGTTGAGTTCCCTGTCTCCAGGAATAAATACAAGAACAGGTTCATCGCCTAACATTAAATCAATTGCCTTAGCACATTTCTTTCGGTCAACCTTTAAAAAGTTAGCAACCTCTTCAATAGTGCTGGCATTTGGAGTGTGAACTTTTTCTAAGTCCAATTTATCTTCAGCTTCAGGAAGAATATACTCAACAGGAGCCTTCTCTTCAGTTGCACCAAACTTACCAGACTCAGAATAAACAATTACACCTTCGCCTGTCTCAGAAAGAGCAATAAACTCGTGAGAACCAGTACCACCCATGGCACCATTGTCGCCCTCAACAATCTTATAATCAAGCTCAAGTCTGTCAAAAATCTTTTCATAAGCATCGTACATATTCATGTAAGCAACATCAAGAGTCTCAGGTGAAGTATCAAAAGTGTAGGCATCCTTCATAGAGAACTCTCTGGCCCTATTAATACCAAACCTAGGTCTCTTTTCGTCCCTGTACTTAGTTTGAATTTGGTAAAGATTAAGAGGAAGGTCCTTGTAAGACTTGACTTCGTCTCTTACAAGAGTAGTAAAATATTCCTCAGCAGTAGGTCCAAGACAGAACTCCCTATCGTTTCTGTCCTTTAGCTTGAACATTTCAGGACCAAACTTTTCCCATCTTCCAGACTCTCTCCAGATTTCAGCAGGTTGGATGGCAGACATTAAAATCTCCATAGCACCAGCCTTATCCATTTCATCACGAACAATATTTTCAATTTTTTTAATAGATCTATAGCCAAGTGGCAAGTATGTATAGACACCACTAGCAGATTTTCTAATCATACCTGCCCTTAGAAGAAACTTGTGAGATGCAATCTCAGCATCTTGTGGATCCTCCCTAAGAGTTGGCATATAAAGTTTTGATAATCTCATATTACCTCCATAATAAAAGTATTATAATAAATAAAATAATATTCTACAAGTTTTTAGCTAAAATCTCATAGCACGCTACTTTCATTATACTATAAAGACTAGAAGACTTCACAAGATTGTTAGATTTATTTATAGGGTCTTGTCACTTTCTTCTATATAATAATTAATAATTTTTATAAAATGATAAATTTTTCTACATCATAATAATTTTCCAAATCATATCTCCATAATGACTTAGTAAAAATCCTTAACTTTATACTAATTACTTGAATAATTTTAGCTTCTCTATAATAAATTTCATAAGCTAATATTACTTAACCTTAACTAATTTCTATTTAATCTTTAAAATTTTTAACAACAAAAAACCTAACCTAAAAATTTTAGGATAGGCATATTTTTAAAATATTTTAATTTCTCCATAATGATGTTTGTCTTTGATTTAAATAAATTTTTCGCATGAACCATAACAACAAATCAATCACTTAATAATTCTTTTTCTTTCTCATCTATAATTTTTTTGAATTCCTTCAAATCTTCTAGACCTGCGTGTTCTTTAAGATAAAGTAAACCATTACTTCTGTAAGTTTGAATTTTTAGTTTCTCTCTGTTCTTTCTCTTATACTCCCTATTTTTAGCTAATTGTTCAGGGCTTGTTTTATATTCTGCCATTTTAATCGTCTCCCTCGTCAATGACTTCAAAAAGTTCAGGAGGATATAAATAATCCTCCCCCTCTTCATCAACAATCCTGTACCAAGTCTTTTTAATACTAATGACTTCGTAAACCTTTCCATTGATCATAAAAATAGGATCAGACTCACCAATAAACTTTACCTTCATAGTTGGTCACCCCTTTTTGTTTTCATCATGGTCTCTGGATAATATTCAATCCACGCACCCGTGAAGGGTGCGACGTTGTAAAAGAGTACGCAAGATAAAAACTAAACTCATTTCAATCCACGCACTCACGGGGAGTGCGACTCCTTAAAGTCTATTGTTAAGTTTTTAATTCCCTTATTTCAATCCACGCACTCACGGGGAGTGCGACTAGATCCTGATGCTCTTTTAGAGGAGTTGGAAAGATTTCAATCCACGCACTCACGGGGAGTGCGACACTTTTCTTTCGGTTGCGGGGTAAAAAACAAAATATTTCAATCCACGCACTCACGGGGAGTGC
>NZ_KV820460.1:40376-125927 GCF_001815405.1 Peptoniphilus sp. HMSC075B08
TTCAATCCACGCACTCACGGGGAGTGCGACAAAAATCTAAGGCATCTATGGATGCAGTCAACACAATTTCAATCCACGCACTCACGGGGAGTGCGACTTCCATAAGGGAAATTGAAAACATTGAAAAATTAGATTTCAATCCACGCACTCACGGGGAGTGCGACTCAAATGCTACTGCTACAACTCTTGTCATGACAATATTTCAATCCACGCACTCACGGGGAGTGCGACATGCTTGATAGTGAATTACTAGCTGAAGATGGAAGAATTTCAATCCACGCACTCACGGGGAGTGCGACTAATGTTACTAAGCCATATTTGACCTCTTTCTTAAATTTCAATCCACGCACTCACGGGGAGTGCGACTACAAGAGAGTGGATTTGACGAGGCTATGCTTTATATTTCAATCCACGCACTCACGGGGAGTGCGACAGTCCATTTGTCTACACAAACAACCAAGTTCACACAATTTCAATCCACGCACTCACGGGGAGTGCGACTCAAATTTATCTTGATAATCTTTTAAGATTGGTCTATTTCAATCCACGCACTCACGGGGAGTGCGACTGCATTTTTTAGCCATTATCTCCTGCTAAAAAATACAGCTAATCATTTTTGGAAGAGTTTTGTCTCTTTTTTCTTTGTTTTTTGTGAGTTAGGTCTAGGTTTTTTATGTCCAGGTCCAAGTCTCATAAGTTTTACAATATCAACAAGTCTTTTTCTGGGTTATATGTGTCGTCTCTTCCCAGACTTTCCACTCTTCTTTCCCAATTTTTTCCAAGATTATAAATCCTTATGGAATCTTTTTTGGGATCAATTATTTTCTCTAATTTATTTTTTATTTCTACTAAGTCAGCTGGATATATGTTTAGTTCGAATACTGAGTTCTGTACTCTTTGTCCATAATCAAGGCAGACTTTTGCTACTTGTCTCAATCTTTTCTTACCAGCTGGCGTTATCGTCTCTACATCGTAAGTAATTAGCACTTGCATTTTATCCTCCTATCATAAAGGGTGGATAGGCTTCTATATCTCCTCTTAGGTAAGAGTTTAATAAAAGGGCCTGTACATGAGGGAGGAGTCCAGTCTTTATATTTTCTTCTAGGAATGGATGGTAGATTTCTTCTTGTTCTCTCTTGTTCCAATTTTCTAAAACTACCTGCCTGCCCTTTTCGTTTAAGAGGGTTGCTCCATTTTCTTTTACTTCAAAATGATTCTTGTTTATTCTGTTTAAGTTTATCATTGAAAGTGTAAACTTATCAACTAGAGGGGCTCGCATCTCCTCTATTATGTCAAGAGCCATGCTGACCCTTCCCGGTCTGTCTGTATGGAAAAATCCTGCGTAGGAATCAATCCCAACTCCTTCAAGGGCTGCAGCAATGTTATTGGTAAGTAGAGAATAGAGAAAGGATATTAGGGCATTAAACCTATCCATTGGCGGTCTTTTGCTCCTGTCTATAAAGAAGAAGTCTTCTCTTTGTTTTATTATTAGTTCATCTAAGACAGAGAAGTATCCTCTTGCAATTATTCCCTCAATACCTCTCACGCTATCTTTGTTTTCACAGTTTTTTATTTCTAGCATAAGCAGCTTTATTGCTTCTATTACTTCTTCTAATCTTTTGACATCTACCTTGTCCTTATTGTCTAATTTTCCTCTTATTAAAATTTTTCTAGAATTGTAGGCCTTAGCATAAATTATATTTTTTACAAAATCCAAGGATTCTTCTGATTCTTGCATCTTGTATTGTCTTTTTCTCGTATAAATATTTCCATAGGATGGCCCTATAACCCTTCCACAATATTTTCCATAGGGTGTGAAAAATGTTATTGCCACATTTTCTTCCATGCACATCTTCATGAGATCTGGGCTGACTCCCATGTAGTTGAAACAAACTATTTGCTTTAAGATGTGGATGGGATACCTTGCGATTCTCTGTGAATCTTTGGTTATGGAAATATTTCTTCCTTCCTTTCTAAGATAGTAATCAGGATTTGTTACATATAAGGTGTTCAGTAATTTTTTCATAATTCTGCCCCATAAATATAGTTTCCAACATTTTTCATCTTCTTTGTCAGCCTTGGATTGCACTCATTATACAAGGAACACATCCTACAATTCTTATAATTTTCTGCCTTGGGGATAATCTTATTCTTATAATAGTAGTGCATGTCTTGGGCTGCTTTTGTAGTTAAGTCTCTAAGTTCTTCTGTAAATTCAACTTTTTCTCTCAAGTCTCTTTCGTTGTAGTAAAGATAACCGTAGTCTAACTTAATATTAAAGTTTTCTTCTATGCAGATTGCCTGAGCCATAAGCTGGGCATTGTCGTAGTTGTATTTTTTCTTCTTGCCTCTTTTATACTCTACGATTACGGGTAGCCACTTGCCCTTCCTATTTTTTAATTCCACTCCCTCATCTGATTTGTGAAATTCAATTACATCTAGCCTGCCAGAAAGTCCCAAGTTTTTGGAATTCACTGACATGGCTCTCGATATTATAAGGTCTTTTCTCTTTTCTTTTATAAAGGGTTTATCTACCTTTGTATGGATGACTTGACCTTCTGCTGTAAAGGAGTTTTCTGTCCAAATATTTTCAACATGAATAAGGGCCCACTGTCTCTTGCAAAATAAAAAATGTTGGACTCCACTTAACATTAAATATTCGTCTTCAGGATACATTTTAAATTCCTTGAATGTGTTCTACTTTTAAGCCCTTTTCCTCATATTCTTTTAATTTTTCTTCATCAAGTCTAATATTGTAGTCTTCATATTTTACCTTTAGGTCTTCTACATTTGGTAAATCATAAATTAATAGGTCTTTTATCTTTCCACTTGACACATCGCCAACCTTTGATGAGTGGTTAAACCAAAAGATATCTTTTACTTCCATGGATCCGTCTGGTCTTGCTGATGATACGTCATTTAAAAATAAAGTTTTTATACATTCTTTTATAGTTTCAACATCTTCTTCATCAAAGCCAGTTTTTTCTGCAAAGTAAGAGTTTATACTTCCATTAACTAAATATACTCCGTGGTCAACAAAGTGCTTTGTTCCCATAGTATCTGCACTTCTAGTTTTTCCTGCTCCTGGTTCCATTCCACTTATGGATTTAGTTATTTGCATTGTTGTGATTTCTATTGGATCAAGTGATTTTGCAATAGATATGGAAACTGGTCCCCTTATTCCAAGTGATCTTTTTTGATAAGTAAAGACTTGACCAAAGGACCTAATATCAAGCCATTTTTCATTGGCTCTTTTTTCAACTTCTTCATCAGATTCTTTGCTAAATTCATTCTCAAATCTTTTTTGAAGAGACCTAAAGCCATCGTCACTCCTGTCAAGAGACTTTACAAAGATATCGTTACCCATGTCCTGCATCCTATTTCTGATTTTTCTCTTTAAACAAACATCTGAGATTTCTCCAAAACCCCTGTTGTCAATTCTTGGCATATTTCCTGTTAGAGGATCTCCATTTGGGTTAGCTCCAGAAACTTCTATTGTAAAAATAAAATCCACCTTATTGTTAATCATTTTTTTCCTCGCTTTCTCTTGTAGTTTTTTTGTATAAGTAATCTAATTCTTTAATTTGTGCTTGATATCCAAATAAAAATCCCGAGTTCAAAGGTCTATTGGTTTCTAGGCCATTGAATTTGTAATTTTCCCCTATAAGGTCAATCACATCTCCACCTTCTCTCTTCAAAATATTTCTTATTTCTCTAGTTCTTTCATTTGCATGCAACTTAAAATCATAGGGCTTGATTAAATCGCTAAGTCTCATGCTCATAGTAGCAGGTTTATTTAAATAACTTGACCAAAGTTTTTCAGCATTTGTTATTCTTTCGTCGTCTTTTTTATAAGTAAAAGCTTCAGTTCTTTCGTATATAGCCAGAAGTCTACCAAATAAGTAAGACCTATCTGTTTCTTTTTTGTCTAACATATTGCTTTCAATCCCTTCCTTTTCTCTTAAAGCTGCCAAGGCACATAATTTAACTAAATTCCAATATTTTTCATAGTTCAACCTATTTCTTATATTAATTTCTAAGGCATGAAGAATATTTTTAGGCATTTCTCTGCCTTCAACAATAGCCATTAAAATGTTTTTGTATTGATCTGTTGAGAAACTCTTTTTGGAAATTTCAAGACCTTTATCCCTCTCAACCCCATAAGCTGCTCTAATTAAAGTGATGGGACTAGGAGTATATTCACAATATTCTCTTTTTTCTTCATCATATCTAATCCAGCTATACTTATTTTGCCAGCTGATTAAATTTTCTTTTAATCTTGATGCTTCCATCTCCCTAAAATATTTTAATGAAACTCGGCCATCATTAATTTGGTAAATTATAGCAATATAATATTTTGATGTGTCGTCAAATAAAATTCTTCCACTAGTAAAGGACTTAACTATATCCTCAGACCTCTTGTCTGCAATAGTCATAGAAGTATCTTTAGCTTCTTCTTTAGCTTTTTCCCTTAATTCTTCATTAGATGGAATTAAGTCTTTAAAATTTAAATAGTTTGTTTTTTCTGACCTTTCAATACTTGTTTCTGATTTTTTTGTCACGTCCATTCCGGACTTGTTTTGGATGTCATCAGAAAACCAACTTATGGCATAGGTTTTTTCACCAAGCCATCTTGAAGTGTTTGAGCCTTCCAACAAAGCTTTTACCATCAGCATTATTTTTTGGCTTGAGTCCTTACCAATTTTTACGGTTTCATCAGGCTTATCAAATCTACCAAAAAAATTTTCTTTTTTTGCCGTTATTTGAGAAATAAGCTTTGATTTGCCTATTATAGACTTATGCTTTAGGCACAAGAAGTCTTCTTTACCTGATATGTTGCAAATTATTTTTTCAGAGTCCTTGTCCCTGGCAAAACTTTCTTCTGTGTATCTTATAAATTTTTCTTGTAAGTTTTTATTTTCAGACAAGCTTAGGTTTTTCTTGCCCTCATAATCTTCTACTGCAAAAGTTAAAAATACTTTTGAAAAATCAATTTTTACAGTCTTGGCTTTCTTTTCAGAATTGTCTACGTACTCAACATTTTTATCTTTTGTGATTTTATAGTCTCTATAAAGTTTAGATAATATTTCTTCGAAAACCTTTTCTTTAACTATATAGTCATGGACAATCTCTACAAAGTCGTCCCTGTCTGAGTTAAGCCAAGATTCTTGCTGATTGATGTAGGCTAGAGACTTTTTTGTATTGTCTTGGATTACATAATCGAAGTTATCAAAGATGGGATGGGGTGCAACCCCGCTGGACCTTGCTACAGAATCTTCTGTCACTGGAAAGATGACAAGGTCTCCTTCATCTAAAAACTTTGCATCAACTAACTCGCTTTTTTTATTAATAGTAATTTCTACAATATTCTTACCATTGGACTTCATGGAGTTGTGATAAATTGGCAGTATTAAATTCGATTTATCCTTTAAATCTCCTATTAAATTGTTTTCGAGTCCAAAGTTATATGAACTGTATAAGGCAGTTAAAAAACTCAATATATCACCTCCATTAATAGTCTTCTAATTCTTGGTCTACCGTCTTAGTTAGGCCTGGCTCCTTAAAGGAATAGTTTGAAACTTCATTTATTATTGGACAGTCTTCAGGCCTTTGAAAGGCTATTCTTCCATTTTTCATATTGATTGGTCCATAGGCTGATCTCAACATTTCGCCAGACTTCTTAGGATAGATTAGCCCAACTAACATAAGGCCAAAGCCTAAATTAGTATCATCGTAATAGCCTTCATCATTTTCATACTCTTCTTCTGTCAAGTATTCAATGTAGCCTTGGCATTCAGAAACTCCCAAAAAAATTGGTCTTCTGCCTCCTCTTTTAAGGGATCTTTCTGTTATGGCCTCATGCTTCATAAAGTTTCTGTCATTCCTCAGGTCCTCCCTGTCCTCATTCCACTCAAAGTGAAATTTTACATAATAACATGGGTTCGCGAGATATGTGTAAGCTGATAATTCTGACGAATAATCTCTTAAGAGAAGTCTCATTCCTTGGGTGTAGGATTCAATTTTATTCATTATCCTCACTTCGTCAATTACGTTTGTAATTGTGGGTTTAAAATAATTTGCGTCGATTATCCCTTGTATAGCGGCTCGCGTAGGCACATCATACGATATCTTTTCTCCCCCTGCCTTACTTTCTGGAGAAGTAAAGAGGGCTCTGTCTCCATATACTTTTGAATAAAAATATTTTGACTTATTCATAAATAACACCTCCTTTGATTTCTATTTGCGAAAACGATATCATCTTTCTTTTGTATTCATTCTATTATTTAGTAATAATTTTGTCAACTGTTTTAATTCAACTTTTTTTGGTATAATAAAAATGTCAGCGAAAGCTGTGGATTGAAATATTCTTTTATTGAGGATAGACCCTATTATTAATAAGGGTCTTTTTTCTTTTTTAATGACTCATTAGCCCAAACTCATCGAAACTTACTCCAAATTTTTCATTGTAATAAGAGTTTGGAAGAATATAAATGTATCCATCTAAAATATTTTCGCAGGAATCCAAATCCTTTTTAATAGACACAGTATGTCTCGAAAGTTTTTTTACTATTCTCTTTAGCTCTTTCAAATTTTTTAGATAATCGGGCCCATATATTTCTGAAGAAAGCTCTCTAATTTTGTTTAAATCCTCTTCAGTATCCTTATAATCAACAATCACACTTCTATTCTTATCTTCGATTAAGTCAAAGTCCTTGTAGGCCTCTTTAAAGGATTGAAATAAATCAAAGAAAATTCCTCTCTCACTATCAAATAAGTATCCTGACTCATCTTCTAGTTCCTTTTTTGTCTTATTTAATTTTTTAAAATTACCTGAAACTTCTTTATTCTCAGCCAATAATTTTAAGACATCAGAATATTGGTCGTTCTTTAAATTGCTATAGAGTTTTTCAAAATATTCTTTTGTAAGTTTCTTTAAATCCAAGTCTCCCGATGACTTATTGATGGCAAATTTGCAGGCAGCCTTTCTTTCATCTACACCCTTTAACATAGAAGTTTTTTCTTCGTTTTTATCTAAGTTTATCAAATAGGTGAAGGCAGACTTAAGCTTGCCTTCCCTGTTGCATCTTCCCATGGCTTGAACTACTGAGTCCATGCCAGAAAGAGACCTTATGACAAGGTCAAAATCCACGTCCACCCCTGCTTCAATGAGTTGAGTAGACACAACACAAATCTTATCTCCAGCTTCTAGCCTCTTTTTTATTTCTCCAATCTTTTTTAACCTATCGCTGGCAGTCAAATTAGTTGTTAGATAATAGAGGTCCTTATCATCATAATTACTTTCAAGCAAGTCATATAACTTTCTCACAAGTTTTTTTGTGTTTAAAATAATTAGATTAGACTTATCGAGGTTTTCCAAGGCTAGGTCTCTTATGTCTTCTATACCGTACATCTTATTTATGTCACCATAAATTTTTAGCTTAGCTCTCTCAAAGGCTGAAAAATCATAATTTTTGTAGTCTATAATGTCTTCACACTGACCAGCATAATTTCCATAAGAAAGTTTATGGTCAAGATCTTCTAAGGCATTTGTAGGTTGAGTCGCTGTGGACAAAACAAAAGTCGCCCTCATTACAATTTTCATAAAGTTAAGGGCTAAGTTTGTCATGTATAAAAATTGTGTTGGGATAGACTGCCACTCGTCCAAAATAATTACAGAATTGATGAAGGACTTAAACCTCGTTAGGTTGGCTGACTTCCCCTTAAATATGGAGTTATAAAATTGAACCATGGTTGTCAAAACAACAGGCGAAGTCCAATCATCTAGGAGGAACTTCTTCCTTACTTGGTCTATTTTGTCGTCCCTGTCATCATTTACAAGCTCATCTTTATCATCGACAACATTGGAGTGGTGTTCCAATACAAAGTCATCATTGTTTAAAATTTCTCTCATCTCAGAAGCATTTTGTTCAAGGACTGACAAAAAAGATGTTACATAAAAGAACCTCTCCTTGCCTTGATAGTTCATTTGATTTATTCCATAGCGAAGGGACAAGAGGGTCTTACCTGCTCCCGTTGGCAGGTCTAGTTTATAAATTCCAAGCTCGTCCTCCTTGGATCTCATTAATATATCTCTGGAGATTTGGCTTCTTAAAATATTTAATTTTCCCTCAGGCTCTCCAAAAGACTCGTACTTCTCATTTATGTTCTCTTCAAATTGTTTCTCAACTTGTCTTAACTTTTCTACATCTTCATCAAGTATGACCTTGTCGTAGGCATTTATTGTGTCTTTGATGTCTGCAGACTTTAGAATTGAAACTAAAAGCCTTATGAGAAGTGACTTATAAAAATACAGGGCCTCAGATTCTTTTTTCTCTGAGTAATCTTTGGCAGAGTCCTTTAATTTTTTTATTATTTCAAGATATTCTAAAAATCCCTTACAAAAAACATCTTTCATATAAAGACCTCGGGATTCATAAAATTTTTCAACTTCTTTATAAAAGTCACCAATAATAAGACTCTCTTCTTTATTCTCCCCAAACCTATAAGAAGAATTTTCAATTTTTTTGAGCCTATCAAGGCTAGTCAAGACATAGGCCATGTCATCGTTCTTCTTCACCATGTCGTACTGGCCGTGGTGGGACATAATTGTGTAAATCAAAATATTTATATAGTCGCTTAGGTCTAAAAACGCCAATCTATCTTTTTCCAAAACACTTCTCAAGTCTAAAATAGATTTCTTTTTACTATCATTGATTTCTTCAAAAACTGACTTGTAAATTCTCACGACAAATAGACCACCTAAGCTTGAGTGGTCTACTTTTTTATTTGAATTTTTTGTGATTTTATCTTGAAAATCAAGGCTGGCCTTGCCTATATCGTGGAGAAGCCCTGTTAAGAAGCTGATATTTTCCATATCAACTTTTTTGCCAATTTTTTTTGCTTCGATGCCAGTTTCTAAAAGATGGGCATAAAGTGTTTGCTTCTTTTCTCTCTCATCCCCATCTATGTGGGCATACATTTTGTCTAACATTAAACCACCTCAAATTTTTTGTAATTGATCTTAAAAATATTCTTAATATCCTTTGTCGAAGTCTACTATATTTTTGAAGTCGCCATCGTTTTTTAGGGCCTTGAGGTTTTGATATGCTGTGGCAAATTGTCTTGTGCTTAGGTCTTCACAGGCAAAGGAGATGTGGGGGTAGATGTAGACATTTTCAAGATCCCAAAGTTCTGAGTCCTTGCTTAGGGGTTCTTCTTCGAAGACGTCTAGAGCTGCTCCCCTCACCTTGCCAGATTTTATTGCATCAACTAGGGCATCTTCGTCAATTGTTGATCCTCTTGAGATGTTCACTACTACAACTCCATCTTTTAATTTTGCAAATCTCTCTGTATTTAAGATGTGGTGAGTTTTTTCTGTTCCTGGCAGGCACATGATGATGTAGTCCATGTCTTTTAAAATCTTATCTAGTTCTTCTAGTGAATAGACATTGTCAAAGGGCTCAACCTTCCTCCCGCTGGTGTTAAATCCATTTAATTCCATGTCGAAGCCCCTCAGCCTTTTGGCTCCTGCCACTGCAATAGTTCCTGTTCCCATGAAGAGTGCCTTCTTTCCATAGAGGTTGTAGGCAAAGGCCCTCTTCTTCCAGATCTTTTCTTTTTGATTTTCAATATTTTTTCTGTCGTCCTTGTTTATTTGTAGGAGTCCATAGACTATCCACTCTCCTATTGGGTCGTCGTAGGCTCCGTTGTTGTTGGAAAGAGTTATTTCCTTTTCCTTGATATAGTCCAAGTCAAGGAAGTCTATGCCAACTGAGGTTAAAAATATATATTTTAAATTCTTGTGGTCCTTATAGTTTATCTTTTTTAAATCTATGGCCCCAATCAAAATATCTTCGCCATAGTCAGCTTTTTCATTGGGATTTTTTTCATCATAGCTTAGGACTTTGTAGCCTAGTTTTTCTATTTTCTCTCCATACTTTCTTGCCAGACCCTGGCTCAATAAAACTTTCATTTCTACCTCCATTTATAATATTTATTCTTTAATAGATTAATTCGCATTCCAATTAAATTATAGGTCATGTGAGAATTTTAGTAAATAGGCGGCTTATTGTAAAAGTTTTTTAAATATAATATAATTAATTGGTAATTTGAAAGGAGTCTTTATGAGCTTTTTTAGAACCCTACCAACAAAGCTTAGCTTTAATACAAGTGAAAAAATTCAAATAGCAAATGCAGAGCTAACTTCAGGTGACTTTGCACTGGCTATTGACGTCCTAAATGCCCAAGACTCTTTCGTAACTAATATTGAGTTTGCAGTAAAGTTTAAGTCCATTGAAAGGTCCTATTTATTTAATGGACGTGAATTTTATTTTCAACAAACCGTAAATATCCCACCCTACACCCGATACTTCTTAGATCCCTTTATTCTGGACGAGAGGTTTCACGACGCAAGGGCCATTGATATTTACATCTCAAAATACACTGCCGACGGAAAAAATATTACTTGTGATGACAAAAAATATGAAATAAATCTTCCTGTTATTCCTGAAAAGAAGAGGGCCCAAATTAAGGAAACCCTTGGCGAGGGAATAAAAACTTACGGAGAAAACCAAATGGATTTTTGGCGATGTGCCTGCGGTTTTATCAACGAAGATGAAACTAGTGAGTGTGAGTTTTGTGGAAGAAACAAGAGCTTTGTCCTAAACAATTTGACAGAGGCCCTTATTAATTCCAAGATTTTAAATGTAATCGAGAACACAAGGGCAACTGATGGTATAAATTTAAAAACTCTTGAGACCCACTTGACCCAAACTAATCTTTCAAAGATTGCTCCTACGACGGAAAGTCTAAAGATTGACAGGACCAATGAAGAGGTCCCAAAGAAGTCCAAGAAATTCCCTTGGAAGAAAATGTTTTTTGCTCTTATCTTTATAATATTTTTGTCCTTAGTCTCCTTATTTTTAATTAATATTGCAAAGACATCGAGAAACAAAAGCAAGATTGAGGACGCAAGGAGCCTTGCCCTATCTGGCAGCTACCAAGAGGCCCTTGAAATATACAACGACGCAACAAGGGACAAGACTAGCCCAGAAATCTTAAACGAGATGGAAAAGCTAAAGAAACTTGTGGCATCAGATAACTTTTATCAAAGGGCCTCTAACTTCTTTGATGAAGGCGACTATATCGACGCTGCCTACAACTTCAAAAAGGTCATCCAAGAAGATGAAAAAAATTATAAGCCTGCCCAAGACAAGCTTACATCTATAGAAAATATTATTTTAGACCAAGTTAAGTCATCCTATGAAGTAAATAGGACTGATGCCCTCTTGCTCTTAAACTCTTATTTAAATGTTGTCCCTGAATCAGCAAGGGCTTCAAGATTAAAAAGAGAAATTGAGAAAGCTAACAAATTAAATGTAGATACAGAGGAAAGCCAAGAAAACTTTGAGAAGGAAGAGAGGGATAAGGACTCAGCAGAAACTGCAAAAAAAGCTTCGGACCTCCTTCACACTTATAGGACCGTCTCAACAGAGAAAGCCAACCTAAGGGCCGAACCTAGCGTTGACTCTGACATCCTAAAAATTCTCGACAAGGGAACAGAACTCTACGTCCTTGAGACAAAAATCGAACAAGGACAAAGAATTTGGTGTCATGTCGAAGTTGAAAGCCCAATTTCACAAGGCACAATAAAGGGCTGGATATCAAATAAAACACTAAACTAAGAATCTCCACAAGGCGTGGAGATTTTTTTTATAAAAACTTTTAAAATAAATGAACCTTTTTAGGTCCTAAATAGTCTTATAAGTAGATGCATCTAAGAGAGGAGGATAAAATGAATCATGAAATAAAATTTACAGAAGAAGATTTCAAAAAATTAAAAACTGGCGACAAGGATTCCTTTGACCTCCTTTACCAAGACTACTACCTAGTCTTATATAGGACTGCCCTCTTGATCTTGGGCAATAAGGAAGATGCAGAAGATGTCCTCCAAGACACTTTTGTTTCAATTTATAAAAATGCACAAACTCTTTCTGATTTTGAAAAACTAAGGCCTTGGATTTTCTCTATCTTAAAGAACACTTCCTACACAAGATACAAGAAGAGGAAGAAGGAATTTCCCGATGAATTTGTCCTTGATAGGGCAGAAGAAAGTCCCACCTATCTTGGAGAGGATGACTTTGCAGAAAAATCAGAAATTCAAGATGCCCTCATGACTCTAAAGGAAAAGGAAAGAGAAGTCCTGGTCCTCTATTACTACAACGACTTTTCCATAGAAGAAATCGCAATCATTTGCAAGACCTTCCAGGGTACAGTGAAGTCTAGACTCCATAGGGCTCGCAAGAATTTAAAGAAAGAACTTTTAAAAACACAAGAAGAATATGAAGGAGAGTTATTATGAAAGATTTTGATAAGTATATAAAAAATGAACTCAATAAGTCTGTTGAAGATTCTTCTCCTTCTGATTATCTTAAAAATAAAATTGATTTAGAAATCAATTCACAAGGAGAAAAAGGAGAATTTAAAATGAAAAAAAGATTTGTATTAGTGGCAGCCGCTGCCCTTGTCCTTTCAGTGGGCGTATTTGCAGCAGGAAAAATTACTGGAACAATTTCATCCTCATCATCTCAATATAACTACACAAACTATACTGACATGGCTAAGGCAGAAAAGAAGTCTGGCTTCGATGTCTATGCCCCAGAAAGTTTAGGGGACTATAAGTTTGACGGAATCACAATGGTTAACATGGCAGACATGGATGACACTGGAGCAAAACTAAATAAGAGAAAGGCAATTAGAGTAACTTATAAAAACGAAGCAGACGACAAAGTTTTACTTGCAATTGACAAACGTCCCGACAATTCAAAAACTGATAAACAATTTTATCATGAAATGAGAGCTATTAAGGGCGTGCAAGTTTATTACTCAAGACTGGAAAGTGTAATTTTACCAGATGAAAAAGATGCAACAAAAGAAGAACTTGAAAGATCAAAGAAAGATCCTTTCTTTAACCTAGCTGTTGGTTCAGATAAAAGAGAAGAAGACTCTTCAAAGCACCTAATCTTTGACTACAAGGGAGTCCAATATGCCTTAATGGCCGGAGATGATATGGACGTAAATGAATTTTATAGGATGGCAGAAGAAATTATAAAATAATTTCTCGCAGTTAGTTAGAACATTTTTCTTATAAATTAAATAGTTGTAAATTTTAAAAATCTAGACACCAAAAAAGGACCCTCGCGGTCCTTTCTTTTTTTATTTAATTTGCCCCAGTCATCTTCTTATACATTTCCACATTTGTGTCGTTTAAGAATTCGTAGGCTGCATTTATTTTTTGGAATTTTTCCTTGGCGCCCTCTTCCTTGTTTAGGTCAGGGTGATATTTTTTTGCCATCTTCCTGTAGGCAAGTTTGATTTCATACTTATCTGCATTATAATCTATTCCAAGAGTGTCGCAGGCATCTTCGTATTGGTCTTTGAAGCCGTAGCCTCCAGTTGATGATGAAGAGCCACCATAAGATCCACCGTAATTGTTGCCGTAAGACCCTCCTTGATTTTCATAAAATCCACCGTAGCCTGATTGCCTAAAGAATTCTTCGAATTGTGAGAAGTCGTCAAAAGTCGTCCAAGTAAAGCCGCCAAAGTCCTTAAACCTTTGCCTGTACTCTTCTTCTCTTTGTCTCCTCCTCTCTTCTTCTGCTTTAATTCTTTCTCTTTCCTTCTTTTCCCAGTAGGCTCTTCCGTAGCCAGATATACTTTCAAATTCATTTTCCTTACCAAGGAGATAGTGGTCTGCCCTGTCGTAGAAAAATTCTGTCACAACATAGTGGACGTACTTCAAGAAGGACTCAGACACATTACCAAGTAAGGGCACAAATATTGCCAAGATTATTAGGGTTGATAGCCAATCATTTTTTGCCAAGCCCCTCCAGGCAAAGGGATTTAGGAGCAAAAATATTATTAAGCAGCCTCCCATAGAAATTATGTACAAGAAAAATCTTCTCACTGCCGAGAAGAGATCAACAGCAATGTTAACTATTACAAGTAAGAGGGTCAAGATGAGGTCAAAAAATTTCCCCAGCCCCTTATAAAAATATCCTAAAAATTTATTCATTATTTTTCCCTTTTCTATATTCTTCTAAAAACTTCTTATCTTCAATGACAAGTCCCCACTCATTTGCCAAAAATTCCAAGTGGTGGGTGAACTCGTGGAGGAGAACTTCTTCTAGCTTTTCCTTCAGCCTCTCCCTGGATGAATACCTATACATCTCCATAAAGGATCCGTAATAAATTTTTATCATATTTCCAAGGATAGACCTTTGGTATTCTCCCATTATTAGGAGGTCATCTTCACGAGATTCTTCGTGGTATTTTTTATCCTCTGAAAGAATTATACCACCATTTAGATGGTCAAAGGCATAAGATGGTATGAACTCGCAGATGTCTTCCAAGATTTCTTCCACTTCGTCAATTCTCTCTAGGTAATAAGAGTCATAATTTTCTTCGTCCTTTAAGCCTGTGTCATTTTTATTTTCATTTTCTTCTTCATCTTCTGAATCTGTATCTTCTTTACTTTCTTCTTGGGCTTCTCCCTTATCTTCAAAAGTCTCATCGATTGAGTCTTCTTCTTTATCTTCCTTTGGATTTTCAAACCCTTCACTTGAATTTAGTTTTATCTCATCTTCATTTTTTTCATAAATATCTTCAATCAAGTCAAGAGGAAGGTCAAAATTATTTTCTCCATCGCTATAAAAAATTTTTCTGCCATCTGGGTCAAGCATCTTTTCACCTCCAAAATAAAAAACTGTAGAAGCCTACAGTTTTATCTACTTTATTTAATTATAATACCCAAGCTTAAAATTTTCTACACTTCTTCAACTTCAGCAAGGGTCTTTCCAGGTACTGATGATAATAATTTTTTCGTGTAGTCCATCTTTGGGTTTTCAAAAACTTCTTCTGACTCGTCGTATTCCACGCACTGGCCATGATACATTACGAGAACTTCTTCTGCCACGTGCCTAACAACTGAAAGGTCGTGGGAAATGAAGATCATAGAAAGTCCCAAGTCCTTTTGCAAATCTTCCATCAAGTTAATTATTTGAGCTTGAATGGAAACATCAAGGGCTGAAGTTGGTTCGTCAGCAATAATTATTTTGGGATCAACAGCAAGGGCTCTTGCAATAGAAATCCTCTGCCTTTGTCCCCCCGAGAACTCATGAGGATATCTCTCCATGTGGTATTCTGAAAGACCACAAATTTCCATTGTCTCCAAGACTTTTTTGTGGATTTTCTTCTTGTCCCTCTCTCCCAAAAGATTTCTTATGCCAGAGGCAATTATGTCCTTGCATTTTTTTCTTGGGTTAAGTGATGAATAAGGATCTTGGAAAATCATTTGGACGTCTTTCCTATATTCTTTAAGTTCCCTTTGGTTTTCTTCTAAAATATTCTTTCCCTTGTAAATTATCTGGCCTGTGGCATCGGGATAAAGGCCCATTATGCACCTGGCAAGAGTTGACTTGCCTGAACCACTTTCACCTACAACTCCAAGGGTGTGTGAAGTCTTTAGGTCAAAGGAAATATCATCTACTGCCTTTAGGACCTTCTTCTTGCCAAGATTAAATTCCTTGTTTACATTCTTAACTTGTAAAATTACTTTTTCTTCCATAATATCACCTGTACAAGAAGCAGCTGACCTTTTGGCCATTTACATCAACTTCTTCGGGAGCCTTCTCTTCACAAATTTTCATTCTCTCGTCACACCTTTCACAGAAGTTACAACGATCTGGAAGTCCTATTGGATTGGGAACTGATCCCCTAATTGTGTAAAGCTCGTCCTTCTTCTTGTGGGCACTTGGTATAGCCTTAATAAGTCCTCTTGTGTAAGGATGAAGGGGATGGGTGAAGATATCTTCTGCCTTGGCTCTTTCCACAACCTTGCCTGCGTACATTACGTTGACATAGTCCGCGATATCAGATACAACTCCCAGGTCGTGGGTTATGAAAATAATTGAAGTATTCATGTCTTCCTTTAACTTTTTCATAAGCTCCAAGACTTCCTTTTGGATTGTAACGTCAAGGGCTGTTGTTGGCTCATCTGCTATTAGGAGTTTGGGAGATGATGAAAGGGCCATGGCAATCATGATCCTCTGTCTCATTCCTCCAGAAAGTTCGTGGGGATAAGAGTTGTAAACATCTTCTGCCCTAGGAATCTCAACTTTTTTTATCATCTCAATGGACTTTTCCTTTGCAGTCTTCTTGTCCATATCGAAGTGAGTCCTAAATACTTCTGACATTTGATAGCCAACCTTTAGGGCTGGATTGAGAGATGTCATTGGCTCTTGGAAAATCATGGAGATTTCATTTCCCCTTATCTTCCTAAGTTCTTCAGGAGTTGCTTCCAACAAGTTCTTACCTTCAAAATTTATTTCTCCAGAAATTTTTTCAAGAGATGACTTGTCGAGAAGTCCCATAATGGCAAGAGTGGTAACGGACTTACCTGATCCACTTTCTCCTACTATGGCAGTTGTCTTACCGTCACGAGTATTTATATTAACCTTGTTTACTGCTTTGACAATACCTTGAGAGCTTTTAAAAAAAACTTCAAGATCTTTTATTTCTAATAACATACTACCTCCTGAACTTTGGATCAAAGGCATCTCTTAGGGCATCGCCAACTATATTTAAGACTAAAATAGTTAGGGCGATGGCTATACCTGGGAAGAGAGTTATGTGAGGATAGTTCCTTATATAGGCCCTTCCCTCAGAAAGCATTTGACCCCACTCTGCTTCTGGCGGCATAATTCCCATTCCAATAAAGGAAAGAGAGGCTGCTGATAGGATTGCAGTTCCAACCCCAATTGTTGCTTGGACAATTATTGGGGCAAAGCAATTGGGAAGGATCTCTGCAAAAATTAATTTAAAAGTTTTTACTCCAGCAAGTCTCGCCGATTCTATATATTCCAAATTCTTAACAGACATAACCTGACTTCTTACAATTCTGGCATAGGATGGAACGGATGAAAGGGAAACTGCTAAGATTAAGTTTCTCATTCCACCACCAAGAGCTGCTGCAAGGGCAATAGCCAGTACAAGTTGAGGAATAGATAAAATAGTATCCATGACCCTCATGATTATGGCATCAAAGACTCCCTCATAGTAACCTGCAAGGGCCCCAATGATAACTCCTACAAATGTAGATATAATTACTGATGAGAATCCAATCTTAAGAGAGACTTGGGCTCCCTTTAGGACTCTTGAAAATATATCACGGCCAAAGTTATCTGTCCCCATTAGGTGATCTGAACTTGGCTTCAAGAAGTTGTCAGCTGGAAACTGCTCTGTGTAATCATAGGGCGCAAGATAGTCTGCAAAAATTGCTCCAAGTATTATTAAGATTAAAATCCCAAGAGCAACAACTGCAATCTTGTTTCTCTTATAATATTTAAAAAATGTTTTAAATCTCTTTAGCATATTCCACCTACTTGTACTCTGACTTAATTCTAGGATTTATAAATCCATAGAGAATGTCTACCACAATAGATATCACTGAGTAAACTATGGCAATAAGCATAATGGCTCCAAGGATTATTGGATAGTCACGAGTTTTTATGGAGTCAACCATTAACCTGCCAATTCCTGGTATGGAGAAAATTGTCTCTGTCAAAATACTTCCACCAAGAAGTCCACCAGCTTGAAGTCCAATAGTTGTTATAACTGGGACCATGGCATTTTTTAGGGCGTGAACAAAGATAATCTTGGATTTTGGAAGTCCCTTGGCATAGGCTGTCCTGATGTAGTCCTTGTCCAAGACATCTAACATGGCTGACCTTGTCATCCTCATAATAACTGCTGAAGATTGGAAGCCCAGGGCAAACCATGGAAGGATCATCTGTTTAATAGATGAAAAGCCTGATGCCGGTAGGAGCTTTAACTTAGTAGAGAAAATTATTATAAGTAGTAGTCCTGACCAAAAGATTGGCATAGCTAGTCCTACCATTCCCACAGCTGTGATTATAGAATCAATGATTGTGTTTTTCTTTATGGCTGCAAGGACTCCAAAGGATATTCCCATTACTACTGCAATAAGAAGTGCTCCGCCAGCAAGCTTAATTGTTGTTGGAAATACTCTTAAGAGGGCTGCTGTAACAGATCTTCCTGATTGGTAGCTTGTCCCCAAGTCAAAGTGGAAGACTAAATTTTTTAAATAATTCCCATATTGAACCAGAAAGGGTTCATTTAGTCCCAGACTCTCTCTTATAGCTTCTACAGTTTCCTTGGTTGCGTTGGGTCCAGCTGCTGCAAGGGCAGCATCACCTGGTGAAAGGTAGAGGAGCAAGAAGACTATAAAACTTACTCCCAAGAGAGTAGGTATTAAAATTAAGAGTCTCTTTAAAATATATTTTGTCATATCTAATCCTTTCTTTCCTAGAAAAGACGAAATTCACCAAATAAGAACTTGGTGAATTTCAAAAAAATTATTTTTCTAATAAAGTTACATCTTTAAGTTCTTGTGGATATTTTGGAAGTAGTTGAAGTCCTTCTACTCTATTGTTAGCTGCCACAAGTGTTTCACCATAGCAAATGTATAACCATGGATATTCTTGATTTATAAGCTCTTGAGCCCTCTTATAGATTTCTGCTCTTTTTGCTTCATCAACTGTTGAAAGACCTTCCTTCATTAAATTATCAAGTTCTTCATTGCCAAAGTACATGTAGTTTGGTCCTTGGCCCTTGTTTGATGAATGGAATGGTTGGAAAAGTTCATAATGAGCATCTACAATTGATGGGTTCCAGCTCATGATGAACATATTGTGTTCTTGTCTCTTAAGTGCGTCAACAAAAGCACCCCATTCAAGTCTTTCCACATTAAGTCCAATTCCATATTCCTTTAATTGGGCTTGCATCATAGTTGCAACATTAACTCTTTGAGTGTTGTCAGATGTGTAGATTGAAAGATTTGTTCCTTCTCCCATGCCTGCTGCTGCAAAAAGTTCCTTTGCCTTGTCCTTGTTAACCTTATTTGTTTCAAGTGAATCTGCAATAGAGTATTTGAAGTTAGGGTTAATTGGACTTGTTGCAAGTTTTCCACTGTTCATATAGACAGTTTCAAAAATTGTATTCATGTCAATGGCATTTACCATAGCTTCTCTAGCTTCCTTCTTGTCAAAAGGTGCCTTTTCCATATTAAATCCAATAAAGTGAACTGAGTTATCTAACTTTCTATAAAGTTTTAATTCGTCATTTTCTTCGATGTTAGGAATTTCACTTGGATCAACCTTATAAGCTAAGTCTACTCCACCAGATTCAAGCTCAATAATCCTTTGAGATGCTTCTGGAATAACCTTCATTTCGATTCCAGCAATTTGTGGCTTTTCTCCCCAATAGTTTTCATTTACTGAGAAAGTAGCGTGGTCATTTTGAATCCATTCGTCTAATACGAAAGGACCGGTTCCCATTGGTTCAGTAGCAAGATCTGCTCCACCTTCAACATAAGCCTTTGAAAGGATTGAAACTGCTGGGTGAGAAAGTGAGCTTAAGAAAGCAGCATCTGGTTCAGTTAATTTAAAGGAGAAAGTCAAGTCGTCTTCTTTTTGATAAGAGTTCTTATCGATTTTTCCATAAAATGGTTTGAACTTGTCAGTTTCTGCAGCCCTATTTAGTGTAAATATTACGTCATCTACTGTTAGAGGATCTCCGTTGGAGAACTTAACTCCCTCTCTTAACTTTATCTTAAAAGTTTGTGGGTCTGGGTTTTCAATAGATTCTGCAAGTGAATTTACAATTTCACCCTTTGCATTTCTCTTTACCAAAGTGTCATAAACTTGGATCAAGATGTTTTCAGCATAGTCATCATCTATTGAAGAAGTTTCAAGAGATGTTGTATCTTCTGAAACTGCAACTTTTAGTATCTTTCCTTCTTCATCACCCTTGTCCTTGGAGGAGCAAGCTGTCATAAATAGGGAAAGCACTAAAAGCATTCCAATAATTATTTTTTTCTTCATTATCATCGTCCTTTCTTAGATTCTTTTGATATCGGCTCCAAGATTTCTAAATTTCTCTTCAATTTTTTCATATCCCCTATCGATGTGATGAATTTCAGAGATTTCAGTCTCTCCTTCGGAAACTAAGCCTGCAAGTATAAGGGCAGCTCCCGCTCTTAAATCAGTTGCAGCAACTTTGGATCCGTATAGTTTGTTCTTACCCAAAAGTATAGCTTCTCTATCTACTACTTTGATTTTTGCACCCATTTTCTTAAGTTCATCGGCGTGCATGAAGCGATTTTCAAAAACTGTCTCTATAATAGAAGATTGTCCTTCGGCTTGAGTTAATAGAGCCATGAACTGTGCTTGTAGGTCTGTTGGGAAGCCTGGATGAGGCAAGGTTTTTATTTCAATCGGTTTAATTTCATCTGTACCTATTACCCTAACAGTCTCTCCATTTTCAATTACTTGAGCACCAGTTTCTTCTAGCTTTGCTATAACTGGTTTTAAGTGGGAAGTAATAATATTTTCAATTGTGATGTCTCCACCAGTAATTGCTGCAGCTACCATAAAAGTCCCTGCTTCAATCCTGTCTGGAATAATTTGGTGAGTGCAGCCAGTCAACTTTTCTACACCCTTAATCTTTATTGTAGAAGTTCCTGCCCCTGTCACCTTGGCTCCCATTTTATTTAGGAAGTTTGCAAGGTCAACAATTTCTGGTTCCATGGCACAGTTTTCCAAAATAGTTTCGCCTTCAGCAAGAACAGCCGCAGTCATAATATTTTCTGTTGCCCCAACTGATGGGAAGTCAAGATAAATCCTAGTTCCAACAAGCTTGTCGCACTCAGCCATAATTTCTCCGTGAGTCATCTCTATATTTGCACCTAGTGCCCTAAAGCCCTTTAAGTGTAGGTCAATTGGTCTTGATCCAATGTTACATCCACCAGGTAGAGAGTTGTGGGCCTTCTTTAACTTTGCAAGAAGAGGTCCCATGACCAAGAAGGATGCCCTCATCTTGCTCATAAGTTCGTAGTCAGTTTCATAAGAATTAAGACCACTTGGATCAATCTCAAGTCTATTGCCATCTTTTTCTATTTTAAGTCCGAGTTTTCTTAAGACTTCTGTAATTATCTCAACGTCCTTTAGCTCTGGAACATCTTCCAAAATAATTTTTTCTGTGCCAAGAATAGTCGCTGCTAAAATTGGAAGAGCTGCGTTCTTCGCACCAGAAATTCTAACCTTGCCCTTTAGTGGGCCCTTTGATTTTACTAATATTTTATCCAAAAGGATTCCTCCCATATTTTTATTTATATTAAATTAATTATATCATAGAGAATCTTATTATTTAAGGAATTAAAACAATGCCTATTAATTAAATATTTATTTATGATAAAATAAACTATTAGAAATAAAGGGAGGTTTTTATGAAGAAATTTATCCGTGAAAAATATAGGGATGTTGAAGAATCTATTTACGCTGTTGACTACTCAGAGATCTATGATGACTTTATCAACTTTGGCGTTGGCGACCCAGACCTTGCTACTGATGAGACCATAATAAAGGAAGCCTACGACTCACAAATGGCAGGTCACACCCACTACGCAGATCCACAAGGTTACATAGGCCTAAGAAAAGCCATAGCAGACTTTTATAAGGAAGACTTTGGAGTGACTTGCGACCCTGATGAAGTTATGATTACTATGTCAGGAACTGAAGGGATGTTTTTAATCCTTCAAGCTATCCTAGAAGAAGGCGATGAAGTAATAGTTCCTTCACCTTACTTTAGTGTCTACCCAGACCAAGTTGACATGGCTGGTGGTAAAACTGTCTTCTATGACACAAAGTTCGAAAATGATTTTGACATTATCCCATCTGAACTTGAAAAATTAATAAATGAAAAGACTAAGGCCATTATAATAAACACTCCCAACAATCCAACTGGGGCAGTTTATAGTGACGAGACCCTAAAAGAAATTTATGATCTTGCTGTTAAACACGACATCTTAGTGATTTGTGACGACATCTACACAATTTATTCCTACGAGTCTGCCTTCACTCCAATGATCAAGTGGGATAAAAACTTTGACAGGGTGATTTCAATCTCTTCAATGTCCAAGGACTATGTAATGACTGGCTGGAGGCTTGGTGCCATTGTTGCCCACAAGGACCTTATTAAGTCCATGACTTCCATTCACACAAACACAGTTTACGCAGTCCCAACAATTTGCCAATACGCAGGAGTTGTTGGCATTGAAAACAGGAAGAGAATTTGTCCGCCCCTTGCAGAAGAGTACAAGGAGAGGATGTACCTTGCCTACGATAGGCTAAAGAAGTTAAATCACGTTGAAGTTATGAGACCAAAGGGAACTTTTTACATCTTCCCAAAAATTTCTGTCCCAGGCATGACAACTGATGAAGTTGTAAAAGAAATTTTAGAAAAGGCCCACGTTAACTTAATTGATGGAAAGGCCTTTGGTGATGCTGGCGATGGCTTTATTAGAATTGCCGTTACAGTTAACAAGGACAGGATTAACGAGGCCTTTGATAGGATAGAAAAATTAGAAATCTTTCAAAAGTGATTTTCTTTTGAAAACAAATATATTTAAGAAGAAAAAATTAAAAATCCACAAAAAAGACTGAGTCATAAAAAACTCAGTCTTTCTTTATTTCTTATAAGTTTATAAATTACTTTCCCAACTTGTTTTCTCTTCCATAATAAAAGAGATATTGGTTGGCAAATCCTGCATTCTTGCCAAAGACTTCTCTTCCACGCATGGCAATCTTGGACTTTGGTGTCACTTCTTTTAAATAAAGTTCCTCCATAACCCTCTTTATCCACACGTCAACTGGGAAAGACTCCTTCCTGTCAAAGGCAAAGAGGAGGATGCAGTCGGCAACCTTTGGACCAACTCCTGGCAGGATTTGGAGTTCCTTTCTTGCATCTTCCAGGTCCATGTCGTCGATTTTATTGATGTCAACTTGACCTGATGCAATTAATTTTGATGTTTCAACTATCCTCTTGTCACGGAAGCCCACCCTTGCAAACTCACGAAGGTCTTCTGGCTTGGCAAGAGCAAGCTGATCTGGACTTGGGAAGGAATAGTATTTTCTATTTTCATCTTCCCCAAGATAGTCCCCATACATTTCAGAAATCTTTTCTATTGCCTTTTGAATCCTAGGTATTTGATTGTTGGCAGAAATTATAAAGGAGATTATTGTCTCAAACTTGTCTTGGTTTAAGATCCTTATCCCCTTGCCATATTCTGTTGCCCTTTTCATCACCTCGTCTTTGGAAAGTTCTTCCATAACTATTTTGTAGTCACGAGAAAGGTCGAAGTAGTCATAAAAAATTTCCTCAAAGGACTTTTCATCTACTCCCTTTAAAATTATTTCATCTCCAACTTTTTTTGCATTGGCAACTATGCCGTGGGTTACAAAGGAGAAGGACCCGTCCTCTTCTTCGTACCACCTAAAGGCCTGGCCGCAAGTGAAAATATCTCTTGGGTCAAATTCTTCTAGGTCAGTGATCTTGCAAAAGCCTTCATCAAAATTTATCTTCATCAATAAAAAACTCCTATAAATAAAAAACCTATTATTAAATAATAGGTCAGCTAATTTCTTTCATAAAATAAGATAGGGTTAAAAGGGAATCATTAAGTCTTATGTTTTCAACTACAATGCCTTCCGGTCCCTTTAGGTCGTAGGGTGCGAAGTTCCAAATTCCCTTTACGCCTGCATCAATTACCCTATCTGCCACCTCTTCACAAACTTCTCTTGGCACAGTGATAATTGCAACGTCTACACCTTCATATCTTATGTAATTTTCTAAGTCCTTCATATTACGGACCTTGATCCCACTAATGTCTTCTATGTCATCTTTAATGTCAAAAAGTGAAATGACATTAAAACCAGAATCCCTAAATCCATTGTATCTTGCAATGGCTTGTCCAAGTCTACCAGCACCAATCACTATACTCTTGTAAGACTTGTCTATTCCAAGAATTTTATCAACCTGGTCTTTAAGAGCCTTGGTATTGTAACCATATCCCTGTTGGCCAAATCCCCCAAAATTATTTAAGTCCTGTCTAATTTGCGAAGCAGAAAAACCAGTGAGGCCACTAAGTTCCTTAGAAGAAACTCTCTCTACTCCATCTTCTATGAGTTCTTTTAAGTATCTGTGATAGACTGGCATTCTCCTTATTACGGTTTCGGAAATACTCCTTGCATCCTTCGGCAAATTAACACCTCCTAATTGTTTATATTATAACAATCTTTTCATCTTTTGTAAATTAAAGCTAGTTCATCTTTTTATTTTAACTTATGTGTTTTTATGAACTTGCGAATTTTTATAAGCTCATATTTTTTTATGAACTTGTAGTTTTTTATTAACTTGTATTTTAATTGTACTTGATAAAAATTTTATAAGATAAAAAAATTTAAAACCTAGCTTTGTGACTTGGCACCTTAAAAATTCTCACAAAAAAATCGCCCTAAGGCGACTTTCTGAGTTTTTATTCATCAACTAATATTCCTTGAACTACAAGCCTTGTATCTCCTGGAGAACAAGTTTGTAGGGTCAAGATGTCTTCAATCTTCTTTGGAAGATCTCCATTAAAAGTATTTTTTTCTTTTATATATCTAAGGAGGTCTTCTCCCTCTTCCTCAGTATAAGATGGACTCCTAAACTTGTCATAGGGACTTGCATTGTAGACTGCAAAGACCTTGTATTTTTTGTAGCCATCAAGGGAATAAATTTCTATAAACCTATCTTCTGCAAAAAACCCTTCTTCTTCATACTTGTGAAGGTCCTTAAAGTTACCTGCCCTAACATTGTTGTGTCCATAGATAATTGTGTTTTGGTCAGAAAAGTTTTCATCGTTCCTGTAGTCCATAAAGATGGCCCCAAAGACATTATACTCGTCCTTGTAATTGTGGTTTAGGTAGTAGTCGTTGTCACTTCCCTTGACTATAGGATAGTCAATTTCTGTCCCACCAACCCTTATCCAGCCAACAATTGATGGATATTCTTTTCTTAGGTCTTCTATTTTTTTTATGGCTTCACGATTTCTTTTTTCTTTTTCATCGACTTTTGGATCAGGAGTCTTTAGCTCTTCTCTTTCGAATTTTTCTTGGACTTCTCTTGTGGCGTCCTTAAACTCCTTGTCTTCCTTGTTGTAATTGTAAATCCTATAAAGACTTACTAGCAAGATTATCACAAGAATAATTTCTATTATAGTTAAAATTTTATTTTTCATATTTTTCCTTTCTTATGGTATCTTATATTCTAATTTTTATTAGTTCAAGTTGTTTTTAGTATTAAATAAGAATTGTATTCTTTATAAATTTGACAAGAGACTTATTTTTAACTTATTATTATAGTATAGTTTAACACAGTAAATTGATGTAGATACTTTTGATAGAGGTGTTTTTCTTGAAAAAAGATAAATATAGTGAAATGAAAAAGAAAATTCCAAATATAAAAAATATAATGAGAATTAGACAAAGTAGAAAGAAAGGTGATATGGGTTATCTAGATTTTTTCATGCTTGGTTTTGGATCTATGGTTGGAGTTGGCTGGGCAGTTTCTTCTAATCGCTGGATAGCTCTAGCTGGTGGTCCTATTCCTGCCTTTCTTGGATTTGTAATTGCAACTATTCTCTTAATACCAATTGGACTATGTCACGGGGAGCTACTTGCCACCCTGCCACAGGCTGGTGGGGTCATGGTCTATACTAGTAAAGCCTTTGGTCGAAACTTATCCTTTATTTCATCTTGGTTTCTTGCTCTTTCTTATCTAACGATACTGCCTTGGGAGGCTATTTATATAAACACAATTCTTAGAAAATTAGTGCCTTTTTTATCTAGTTCAAAGGTCCTTTATTATGTGGCTGGTTACCCTATACAAGCTTCTTCAATTTTTATGGGAGTAATACTCGCTCTTCTCTTATTTTTTATAAATTTTAAGGGGGCAAATTTTGCTTCAAAGCTTCAATCTATACTTTCTATTTTAATAATTTTAATAGGTTTTATAGTCATCTATTTTTCCTTTAAAGCTGGAAGTATTTATAATTTCTATCCACTCTATAAAAACGTCGGCGAGGGAAATCACTCTTCACTTTTTGGTGGAATAATAGCAGTTATTGTAATTGTTCCCTTTTTTATGTCAGGTTTTGACACTATTGCCCAATCTGTGGAAGAAACTTCACCCGATAAAAAATTTAAAAATGTCGCCATTGCCATGGTTCTGTCTATAGTAGCAGCAGGTGCTTTTTATTCACTTGTGATTCTTTCAACAGGAAGCGTGTCCAATTGGCAAGCCTATTCTCTTGCAAGTCCACCTGCCATGGGATATTTGCTACAAGATGCTTACAGAGGAAGGCTTGGTTTTATTCTTGATAAATTAATTGTAATAGGAACTGTCTCCGGACTTTTCTCAACTTGGAATGGAATGTTTATGGCATCGGCAAGACTACTTCAATCTATGGCAAAAAATAATCTTATTCCAAAGGTTTTTGCAAGGGAGCATGCTGAATATGGAACTCCTGTAACGGCTCTTGTTTTCTGCTTTTTCTTTGCTGCTGTCGGTCCTTTTGTGGGCATGAATTTAATTGACCCCTTGACCAGTCTTGGTTCAGTTTCTTTTGTAATTGGATGGTTCTTAACTTGCCTATCCTTAGCTGCTCTTATTAATAAGGATAAGGATTATTATACTTCCTTCAAGGCCCCAGGTGGAAAACTAACTATTTATCCAGCAATAATAATTTCTGCTGTAATTGTAATCTCCACTTTCATACCAAAAACTCCTTCTTTTATGGGCTACACTGCCCTAATTATTTTCTTCTTTTGGTTACTTTTGGGATTAGCTTTTTTAAAATTTTATAATAAAAAAGATTAATATAAAAAAGAGAGATAAAATTTATCTCTCAATATTATACATAAACTCCAATTGCCAAAATTATTGAGGCTATGACCATTAAAATTTTTCCTAATAGTATCAAAAAATTTTCCCATGACTTGTCTTCCTTATATATTTTATAATTTTCGGGGACTTGTCTTGCCCAAAAGATGGCAAAAATTATAAAAGCCAGGCATTTTAATAAATCCATATCAACCCTCCCTTATGTCAAAGAAATTTTCTGCTATCATGCACCTTATTGATCCGCCACCGTATTTTGAAATTGTGTCTACATCAACTGGCAGGATCTCATCCTGTTTTTCAATTTTTTCTCTATTTTCTTTTCTAAGATGATCATAGGCTGACTTGGCCATTACAAGAATATTTCTGTCCTCTCCCTTTAACTCAAGGGAGTTCCCTGCAAAGTTTTCAAATTCTTCCTTGTTAAGAGAAATAATTTCCTTTCCAGATTCTCTTAGGGACTTAAGGACTTCTTCTTTATTTTCCACAATTAAGTCATCCGCAATAATTGCAAACTTTTCTCCCACCATCATCATGACATTGGTGTGGTAGATATAAGTCCCCTTGTCCTTAGCCCTGAAATAAACTGGCTTTAAATCAAAGGCCTTGCAAAATTTAAAAAATTCGCCCTTGTCACAACGTTTTGAAAGACTTCCATAGCAAATATTGTTCCACCTGTCTATAACAAGAGCCCCAGTCCCTTCAAGGACTTTTCCCTCATCATTTCTAAAGTCGACAACTTCTGCCCTGTCGTAGTCCAGAATTTTTTTAAGCTGAGGTAAAATCTTGTCATACTCTTCATTCCTATTGTCTGTGTACATCTCTGAAATAAAAATTTTGCCAGGGAAGGTCACAAAGACATTGTTGGGGAAAATTGAATCTGGTGTCCTATCATCAAAGTCACTAATTACATCAACTTGAATGTTTTTTGCCCTTAAACTTTCCACTGCCCTGTCAAATTCTCTTAGGGCCCTTTCTTGAATTTCTTCATCAGAAGCCTTCTTTGGGCTAACTTGGTAGATGTTGTCTGTCGCTGTCTCTATATTAAAATTAAAGGCGTAGGGCCTTACTAAAATCACTTTATTTGTTATCATAATTTCTCCTTTATTTAAGTTACAAAATAATTATAACAAATTTTCAATAAAAAACCCTCCAGGAGGAGGGATGAATTCTTATTTAAGTTTTTACAAGTAATAATTTATTACATTCTCAAGTAGAAGTAGGTTTGTGATGCTTCCTATACCACCAGGAACTGGTGAGAAAGCTCCAATTTTTCCATCAACTGCTTCTTCGTCAAGGTCTCCACGATACTTTCCTTCCTTGTTCTTTGAAGTCCCAATATCAATTACCACTGCATCTTCATCGAAGTAAGTTTCGTCAAGAACCTCAGCCCTGCCCATGGCAGTGAAGATTATATCAGCAGCTTTTGTGTGCTTCCTAAGGTCTCTTGTCCCCACGTGACAAACAGTCACAGTTGCAAGCTCATTTAGTAAAATCATGGCAAGGGGTTTGCCAACAACATTGGAGTGGTTAATGATAACAACGTCCTTCCCCTTTAATTCGTAATCATAAAATTCTAAAAGTTCGTGAGCAGCCTTTGGTGCAAGAGGGATAAAGCCATCTAAGTGGCCGCTATAAACCTTGGCTCTATTAATAGGATTCATGCAGTCAATGTCCTTCTCGGGATCAATAGCAAGGGAAATCACATCTTCGTCAATACTTTCTGGCAGGGGCCTAAAGACAAGTATTCCACCAATTTTTTTGTCCTGGTTTAAATCTTCTAGGCAATCCAAAATTTCATCTTGACTCACATCTTCTTTAAATTCATTTACATCTACACTTACTCCAAGTTTTTCCGCAGATTTTTTTATTCCTTTTAAATAGGCAAGAGATCCATAGTCCTCACCCACCCTAATAATAGAAATTATTGGCTTGTCCTTTAATTTTTTAATTTTTTCAACTAGGTCACCAGTCTTCTTTTCAACATAGTCCTTGGCATATAAAATTTTTGTCATGTTAATTCCTCTCTCGGGATATAAACTTCAACAGCTTCCTTTAAAATCTTTATCTTTACAGGAAGTTTTGGTCCCTCATCTCCATCTATATCAAGTCTTACTTCTTTATCATCTATTGAAGAAATCTCCGCTTCTTTAACGGTGAAGTCTAAAACATTTTTGCCTTGCTCCACTTCTCCTTCTAATGAGTCTTTTAATAATTCAAGCCTATCTTTAATAGAATCCTTAGTTAGAATAAATAAATTTGCATATCCATTATTCATCTCTTTATTTTCAGATGTGAATTCCAGCTTTCCAATTTTATTTGAAAGTCCAATCATTAGGTGGTCTACTGGACCAGAATAATTTCCACCATCTGATTTAACGTCAAGATTATATTTTTCCGAGCCAGCTAACATTTCAATGGACTTTTTTATATAAGCAAGTCCTCCAATTTTTGACTTCTCTTCAGAAGAAACTTCATGAATTGCTTCTGGCACTGGCCCAATTTATGCAAAGAGACTAAAAATTTTATCGTTAACCCTTCCTAAGTCAATCTTTTCTGTCCTTTTAAAATCAAAAGACTCAAGTGCTTCTTCTTTATCTTGAGAAATATTAAGACTTTTGGCCAATAAGTTTCCTGTTCCACCTGGCAGTATTAGGAGTTTTGCTCTAGAATCAATATTTTTCATTCCAAGTAGGACTTCATTTACAGTCCCATCGCCACCATAAACTCCAATGGAATCTACACCTCTTATTTCTTCAACAAACTTTGTCCCATCTCCAGCTTTTTTTGTTTCTTTTAAGATAACTTCATCAAAATATTTTTTAAGCTTATCTTCTATTTTTCCAACAAATTCTTTCCCACTTTCATCCCCAGAATTTGGGTTGTAAATAAATAAAATTTTCATTTTAACATCTCTCTTTTACATCAATATACAATCATTCCACCGTTGGGAGAAATTATTTGTCCCGTCATGTAAGAATTCTTATCTGACACCATAAAGGCAACGAGTTCTGCAATCTCTTCTGTTGTTGCAAGTCTACCCATGGGTATGTCTTCTGATAAGATGCAGAGGTTGTCTGTCCCAATCTCTCTTGTCATTGGTGTATCCACTGCACCTGGGGCAACTGCGTTAACTGTTATGCCTGAATAGCCAAGCTCTTGGGCCAAGGCTTTTGTAAGTGCGTTAATAGCTCCCTTAGTTGCAGAGTAGTGACTCTCCATGGACCCACCAACTATTCCCCAAATTGATGTCATGTTCAAGATTTTTCCTGAATGCTTCTTTAGCATATAGGGAAGGGCAGCATGGATTGCATTGTAAACTCCCTTTACATTTACATCAAAGATCTCGTCCCAAGTTTCTTCGTCAATATCTTGGAAGAGGGCGTAGGAAGAAATGCCTGCGTTGTTAATTAGGATGTCAACTCCCTTAAATCTTCTCTCTACTTCTTTAAACATCTCTTCAACTTCAGAAAATTTTCTTATGTCTGCTTTTACGGCAAGGGCGTCTTTGCCCATTTCTCTTATTTCTTTTTCTAAATCTCTTGCTGCTTCCTCTGACTTATTGTAGTTAATAATAATTCTGTAATCTTCTCTTGCAAGCCTTCTTGCAATGTCTCTTCCAATTCCACGAGAGGCTCCAGTTATAAGTACAGTCTTCATCTTCTGTCTTCCACCAACCTTTACTTCATTATACCAAATTTATAAAAATTATTTTGCAAAAGAAAAAAGCCATGTCATTGACATAGCTTTTTAGGTAAATATGCTTTTAAATTATAGGTTTATTCTACCATCATCGAAGTCTTCTTCTGGGATAGGTTTCTTTACAATGTGTTTGTAATAGATTTTTTCAACTGCCATAGAAATAGCGTTGTCGCCTGTTACGTTACAAGCTGTACCAAAAGAGTCTTGAGTTAGGTATAGTGAAATTAAAATTGTAGCGAGTGTTCCTGATGAATCGATTCCAACTACTGGTAGGAATGGAAGGGCACTCATTACTGCTCCACCTGGCGCACCTGGTGCTGCAACCATAGCAACTCCAAGAACTGCGATAAATTTAAGTATTAGTGGGAAAGAGTGTGGCATATCAAACATTGTTAGTAATGTAAATACGCAAGCTGTAAGAGTAATCATTGATCCTGCTAAGTGAACTGTTGCACAAAGTGGGATACAGAATTCTCTAATTTGAGCTGTAACACCCATTTTTCTGTTACAAGCAACGTTAACTGGAATAGTTGCTGCAGATGATTGTGTACCTGCTGCTGTTAGGTAAGCTGGAACTGCTTCTTTTAAGCATTTGAAAGGATTTCTTCCTGTGTATGCTCCTGCAAGTGAAAATTGTACTATTAGGTATAGTAGGTGTAGTGCAATGATGCAGATGAAGATTTTCCAGAATATTCCAAGAATTGCAAATACTGAACCTGAGTATGATAGGTTACAGAAGTTACCAAAGATAAAGAATGGTAGTAGTGGAATTACAAATTTTGCTAGTACTAGATTTATAATTTCGTTGAATTCATTAATTGCTTTGTAAAATACTTCTCCAGATCCTTTAGCTCTTATAGCTGAAACTGTAAGTCCAATCATAAATGCAAGTACAAGTGCTGCAGTTACATCAATGAAAGGTGCTAGTGGAATTTCAAATAATGGTGCAACTTCATTTGCTGTTGCTTTTTGAATTTCTTCTGCAAGCTCTGGTCTAATAAAGCTTGGGAATATGTTTCTTGCCATTGTATAAGATAGTGAACCTGCAATTAATGTAGATCCATATGCTAGAGCTACAGTTGCTCCTAAAAGTTTACCAGCACCTTCTGAAAGGTCTGCTATACCCTTAGATACAAAGGCAATAATCATTAGTGGGATTATAAAGTTTAGGAACTTTCCAAATAATCCTGATATTGTAATTGCTACTTGAGTTACCACTTCTGGTAAAAATTGTCCAACAAGAACCCCAAGTGCAATGGCAATAATAAGTCTAGGAATCAGACCTATTTTTTTCTTTTCTTTCATTTCCTTAATCCTCCTTAATATTTAAAAACTTAGCCCTGATTTCTTGGCCAGTTTTTGTGCCTGCTAATCCTCCAAGACCAGTCTCCCTAATAGATTCATGTAGCAAGTGACCAACTTCTCCCATTGCTTGACAAACTTCGTCAAAGGGAACAATTGATTTAATACCTGCTAGGGCCATATCAGTTGATATGAAAGAGTTCATAACACCTGATGCGTTCCTAAAAGTACATGGATACTCTACTAGTCCTGCTATTGGGTCACAGGCTAGCCCCATTACATTAATAAGTGTAATGCTGGCTGCGTTTAGTGCTTCTTCTGGACTTCCGCCAAGCATCTCAACTAGTGCAGCTGCTGCCATTGCGCTGGCAGATCCACACTCTGCTTGACATCCACCTTCAGCACCGGCGAATGTTGCATATTTACCAATAATTTGCCCTATTCCTATTGATGTCAGTAGTCCATTTATTAAAACCTCATCATCTAAGTCATACTTTTCTTTGGCTGCCATTAAGGCTGCTGGCATTATGCCAGAACTTCCAGCAGTAGGTGCTGCTGCAATAGTCCCCATGTTTGCGTTTGTCTCAGATGTGGAAAAGGCCATAGCCATTGCCCTAACTAGGAACTTGCTAGTTAAAGGGTCTTTTTCCTTTTGATAGTCGTTCATCATTTTTGCAAAACCGTCTATCATTTTATATTCAGTTTCAAAGGATTTGTCCAGTGTTTCTTGAGATGATCCTCTCATTACACCTAATATTCCCTTAAGTTTATCCTTCATCTCTTCTTCAGTCATATGAAGGGCCTTTGTTTCTTCCCTAAGAACTAAATCGTAGATGTGGATATTATCTTTTTTACATGCTTCAATAACTTCTTTAGCTGTATTTAACATTTAAACCTCCACATATTTTGATGTGATATATCTGGAATTATTTAACAATTTATCTACTAGATTTTTGTTTGCACTTTCATCTAACTCCACAGTTAGAGTTACAATATTTGTAAGCTCATCCTTAGTAGTGTTTATGGATTCAATATTGTAGGACTCGTCAGCAAGAATAGTTGACACGTCTGCTATTACACCCTTCTGTTCTGGATATTGGAATAAGAATGTAGGGAACTTGCCGTCATATTCTACTTCAATTCCATTGATGTCAACAATTATCATGTTTCCACCACCAATTGAAGACCCTATTACATATTCACTATCCCTATCCTTGTAATTAAATTTAATCTTAACAGTGTTTGGGTGATAACCTTCACCTAAATTCATTGGTATGAAGGAATACTTAATTCCCCTCTCATCTGCAATTTCATAGGCATCCCTAATAGAGCTATCGTAGGTTTTGAATCCCATTATTCCACCTAAAAGTGCCCTATCTGTTCCATGGCCCTTGTATGTAAAAGCAAAAGATCCATGAAGATAAAACTCAACGCTTTCATAATCATCTGGACATATTTTTGCAGCTAGTCTTGCAATTTTGCAAGCGCCTGCAGTGTGAGATGATGATGGACCAACCATTACTGGTCCAAGAATTTCAAACGAACTATACTCTTTCATTGGACTCCCCCTTATTTCTTAGACCTTATTTTAGCATAATATACTTAATTTGTGAAATGAATTTGGACCTAAAGAGTGGTTATTTAACTTATTCTTTCACTTTTATGAATGGATTAACAAAAGTTTGACTTTATCCCTTTGCTGTATTACAAACATTTGCAGCAAAACCAAATATTTCTTGCAAGTATATCATAGATAATATAGTATTAAATTATGAGGATATTATTTTCATTAAAAGGAGGAATTTATGAAAGAACAAAACAAAAAAGTCAAAGACCAAAATGATGTCGGTGGCTTTCTGAAAGGTGTTGAAGTAATTGGTAACAAGTTACCTCACCCAGCCATAATTTTTGCAATACTTAGTGTAATCGTAATCATAGTTTCATATTTTGCAGCAAAATCTGGCATGAGCGTAACATACTTCGATGCTAAAGCAGGAGAAGAAGTAACTAAAGAGGCTGTTTCCCTACTTAACTGGGATGGTCTACGCTACATTTTTAACTCTGCAACTGATAACTACACAGGCTTTGCTCCACTAGGAACAGTACTAGTAGCTATGCTTGGTGTTGGTGTTGCTGAAAACAGTGGACTATTTGATTCCACTCTAAAGAAATTATTATCAAATGTTAACCCAACAGTTTTATCAGCTACAGTAGTTTTCGCAGGTGTTATGTCAAACATCGCATCAGACGCAGGATACCTAGTTGTAGTTCCACTAGGAGCACTTATCTTTGCTAACGCTGGTCGTCATCCACTTGCCGGTATAGCAGCTGCCTTTGCTGGTGTTAGTGGTGGTTTCTCAGCCAACCTTATCCTTGGTACAACTGACCCACTTCTTACAAACATCACAAACGAAGCCCTAAGAGCTGGTGGAATTGATATGGAACTAGCAGCAACTTGTAACTGGTACTTCCTATTTGTTTCAACATTCTTAATCACAATTGTTGGTACACTTGTTACAAACAAAATTGTTGAAAAGAACTTAGGAGAATACCACGGAACTTACCAAGTTGACGAAAATCCATTAACTGAACTTGAATTGAAGGGTCTTAGAAATGCACTTATAGCACTAATCATTTTCGTAGCTATAATGGCCTTCCTAATGTTCCCAGCAGGTGCTCCATTTAGAGAACTTGAAGAAGGTAAGAACGCAATGACTCTTAAGAACTTCTTAGGTCACGGACTTATCCCAGCAATGCTTCTACTATTCTTAGTTCCAGGTCTCGCTTATGGTAAGACAGTTGGAACAATTAAGACTTCACACGACTTAGTTGACACAATGACTAAGGCAATGCAAGGTCTTGGTGGATACATGGTACTAGCATTCTTTGCAGCACAATTCGTATCTTATTTCAATAAGACAAACCTTGGACTTATCCTTGCAAAAAACGGAGCAGACTTTTTAGAATCAATTGGACTAAATGGACTACCACTTCTACTAATGTTCATCTTGCTATCAGCCTTCCTTAACCTATTCATGGGATCAGCTTCAGCAAAATGGGCAATCATGGCTCCAATCTTCGTTCCAATGATGTACAACCTTGGACTTTCACCTGCACTTACACAAGTTGCATATAGAATTGGTGACTCTTCAACAAACATCATCACACCACTTATGTCTTACTTTGCAATGATCGTTGTATTCATGCAAAAATACGACAAGGACTCTGGACTTGGAACACTTACATCAATGATGCTTCCATACTCCATGTGCTTCCTAGTGGGTTGGTCACTATTAATGGTTGTATGGTACCTACTTGGAATTCCAGTTGGACCTGAAGCACCACTTCATGTACAAGACATGGTTTCAATGTTATTTATCTAAAATAAAATATTCTCAATAAAAATAAACCCGGTGGAAATTCACCGGGTATTTTTATGTCAGCTTCTATTAAATTGTAAGAAAATAATTCATGACTGGCTTCCAAAAAATTTAATTTTCAAACCATAAATCCTTATTTTTTGTTAAAATAATACTATTCTTAATTGAAAGGAACTTATGATGAAACTTTTAAAAAATACAAATTTGCATATCCTATATCTATTTGTCTTTATAGCACTTGCATTTGTAAACTATTTTTATCCAATAAATAAAATAGCCGTCTTGATATATAGTATTTTAAGCCTACTTATTTTAAGCTTTTTTGAAAAAATTTATAGTTTTAAATTTAGTAACCATCTAAAATGTATTGCTATAATTTATATTATTTTAGTTTTGATAGAATTCTTCATTGGAGATTTTATTTCTCCAATGGCATCTGAATCACCACAAAATCATGTTTTTATTTTTCTTAGTTCCTTATCTATTTTAACTATTTATAAAATATTAAAATATAAGAAGTCTAATAAAAAAGGACGCTGTTAATTTAATCACAGCGTCTTTTTTAGCCTACACCAAAATCTGTTATTTCAAATAAAATATCAACTCTTGGATCATCTTCAAGATACCTGTATTTTTCTATGAACCACTTCACAAGATCTTCATCTCTTTTTATTTCGGTTGAATTATTCATAAAAATATTTACTGTAGCATGAGAAAATTCTTTTATAATTTCCATGTCCCTATCAATCATTTCTCTTGTCTGACCCTTTATGCCCACCATGACGCAGGGTGAGTCAAAATATTTTTTAACTTCCCTATAGTCTTTAAAGTTTGCACCTTTTTTTAGGACATTTTCCCTAAAGTCGTTATCAAAAGTTTCTATTCCCGTCTTAAAAGTTATGGGGATTCCAAAAAAGTCTCTTATCTCGTCAAGTCTATTCCTATAAATCCAGTGAGCTTCAAAAAATAATCTCTTTATATTTTTTTCCTCAACTACTTTTTTTATTTCTTTAAGTGTATTTTCCGTCAAATCAAAAACTGATGCAGAGTCAATCACTTCTAGGACTCCAAACTCTCCCGTGACATTTTTTAAGACTTCAAGATTTATCTCGTCTATCTTCTTATTATCTATCTCATTGTCTTCTATATAATCACAAAAAGTACACTTCCCCCACTTGCAAGGCCTTGCCTTTAAAAGGACAATTTCCCTCTTTGTCTTATTAGTTATTTTTGAATACCTATTGATAAAATCATCTCCTTAAGAAGTTTATCTCTCATGACATTTTAACACAAATTTTTAATAAAAAATCTCCAAAGATTTAAATGTTGACATGTCAACAAGTATTATTTATACTTAAATTTACATCAAATTAGTGGGGTGTTTATGCTAGATAAATTCAATTACTTTTCCAGCGAGATCTTTAATCTTGTAAAGAACTGGCAAAAGTTAGCAGGCCAAGTCATGAAGGACTTTGGCCTAAACGCAAGTCAGCTAATCTATATGCTGGCCCTTTACGACCACGACAAACTAAATTCTATGGAGCTTGTAAAAATAAGCGGCAAGGATAAGTCTGACGTGTCGAGGAACCTAAACCAAATGATAAAGTCTGGCATCGTAGAAAAAAAATCAAACAATAAGAACAACTACGGAGGCAGCTTTTATCTCACAGAAAAGGGAAGGCTCATAGGTGCCAAGATAAGTGAAAGGACCATGGAATACATTGAGCTTGCGAACAAAAATATTTCAGGGGACAAAAAGGAAATTTTTTATGAAGTCCTAGGTGCCCTTTCAGAAAATATTGAGAACTTGACAGAAGAAAAACTTTAATTTGATGGAATTCAAATTTAGACTATAGATTTATAATTGAGAGGAAATATATGGCAGTAAAAATAATTGTAGGATCAACTTGTGATGTGGAAGAAAATATTAAGAAGGACTTAATAGTAGTTCCCCTTCACGTTACCTTTGGAGATGAAGACTTTTTAGATTCAGTTGATATTACAAAGGACGAATTTTATGAAAGACTAGAGAAGAAGGAAGAGTTTCCTATGACAAGTCAACCAACTCCTGTAGCCTTTATGGATATTTACAAGGAAGTAATCGATAATGGGGACGAGGCAGTGGTTATTGTCTTGTCATCAAAGTTATCGGGAACTTATCAAAGTGCCAAGCTTGCCAGTGAAGGCCTTGAAGATAAAATTTTTATAGTAGATAGCTTAAATGTTTCCAACGCAGAAGGAGCCCTTGTGGACTATGCCACAAGACTTGTAAAAGAAGGTAAGTCTGCAAGAGAAATAAAAGAACTACTTGATGAAGCTAAGAAGAGACTTAGACTTGTTGTTTTAGTTGACACCTTAGAATACCTTGAAAGAGGCGGAAGGATTTCAAAGACATCAGCTCTTCTAGGAAACCTCTTCTCTGTTAAGGTCCTCCTTTCTATGAAGGATGGGGCAATTACATCTGTGGGCAAGGCCAAGGGAATAAAAAACGCCAACAATCTTTTCATTAGCGAAATAGAAAAGACTGGTTCTATTGACTTTGGCATGCCAATAAAACTTGGCTACACAGGTCGTGACAGCAGCAAAATTGAAAAATACCTAAGAGAGACAAAGAGTCTTTGGGAAGATAAAATATCCTCACCAGAGTTTATACAAATCGGTAGCGTTGTTGGAACACACACAGGTCCAGGCGCCCTATTCTTGTCTTACTTTAGTAAAGAAATTTAAGTTTTTAAAAGTTCCTAATTTTAGGGACTTTTTTTATTTACTTCAATAAGTTAAAGTCAAGCTAGATTTCTTTATCAAATTTGATTTCTATGGTAAAATATGGTGGATAGGAGTTGATTTATTGGAAAAAGAAACTGACTATAAGGGACTCTTTAGACTCTTCACAAGGTCTATTGTCATCTCCACTCTTGGAATGATCTTTCCCTTTCTCTATATTTTGTTTCCTTCTATGTATGTAGCTGAATCTGTGAAGGAAGGAATAATAAAAGTAATGGCAACACTTCTTGCTGTTGTACTATTACTTGGGGCCTTTATGGGACCTGTCCAAGCCATAGTTGTCTTTACAATCTTTGGTCCCTTCATCTTAATTTTTCACTACATGATAACTACGAAAAGATCTGTCTCCATGACTATCTTGGCGACATCTTTAATATTTTTTACATCAATAATGGTTTTATTCTTTGCCTTTGGGATCAATAGTGAAGTTCTAAATTCAAAGGAAACTATTAATGCAATTACAGAATTTTACAAAAATCTAGCAGGTGAAGATTTATTATCTTCAGGGACTATGGCGATTTTCACAGAAAATGTTGAGCTTTACTACAAGAGGTTCTTACAAATTCTTCCATCAGTCCTAATTATCACATCCCTTGTGACATCCTATGTCACTTATACATGGGCTGGGAGAAGTCTTCTTGCAAGAGGGGTCTTTATTATTCAACCATCTTCTCTTGAGTTCTTGAAGTTTCCAAGAGAGATTATAATCTTGTCTCTTGTGAGTCTTGCCCTATTTTCACTAACTGGCGACTACTTTGGACCCACAGGACAAGTCTTTATGATAAACCTAATGAATCTAGTGTTTTTTATGCTCTATGTATCTGGTCTTGCCATAGCCAAGTTTTACATGACGAGGTTTGGAGTAAAGAGGTTTTTACAATTTATATTAATTGGACTGAGCTTCACTATTTCATCTCTTCAGATTTTTGTGATAATACTTGGTGGTCTTGATCAAATTGTTAACTTTAGAAAAATTAAATAAGTGGGAATGCTATGAAAAATAATTATAATTTTAAAGATTTTCTTCCATTTTTTATTTTTGGAATAATACTTATCCTTATCCTACTGTTTGTTAGACCTCTCTATGGTCTTCTTGGGATCCTAGGACTTGCCTATGTAGCCTTCTTGGCCTACAACAAAATAAATAGCAAAAATGAAGAAAATTTAAAAAACCTTGAAAACTTAAATAAAAGATTTGATTCCCTGACTAAGCAGGCAATCTTTGACATGCCCTTTCCCCTAGTTGTTACTGACGAAAAGGCAAAAATACTTTGGTACAACACACCCTTTATCAATCTTTTCAACGAAAAGGATGTAATAGACAGTGACCTTGAAAACCTAATTGGAGATATTGATATCGCTAATATCTTAAACTCCCAGGGTGAGAGGACAATCCCTGTTGAATTAAACAAAAGATTTTTTAACATCTATACCAACGTTGTTGAAAACAAGTCTGAAAAGGGAGAAGGCAGGTCTGTCCTATTTTATCTAGTGGACAACACTGCCTACCAAAATTTAAAGGACAAGTACACTGATGACTTTGCCATTGTGGCAAAGGTGGAAGTAGATAACTTTGATGAGGCCATATCTTCTGCCCCATCAGAAATCAGACCCCTTCTCATTGCAGAGATTGACTCAACAATTTCTCAATACTTTGAAGAGTACGATGCCCTTGTGAGAAAGTCTGATGAGGACCTCTACCTTGTTGTTATGAACTTTAAGTCCCTAAGGGCAATTAAGGAAAAGAAATTTGATATCTTAGATGACTTGAGAGACCTAAACAAGGGGAACTCAATCCCAATTACTCTTTCCATTGGAGTTTCTTCTTTTGGACTTAACTTCAAGGATGCCTATGTTGAATCAGACTCATCTCTTGACTTAGCCCTAGGTCGTGGAGGCGACCAAGCTGTTGTTAAGGTTGAGGATAACTATGAATTCTTTGGTGGTAAATCCAAGGCTGTTGAAAAGAGAAACAAGGTTAAGGCAAGGGTTATTGGTGAAGCCCTTAAACAATTAATTGAGAGGTCTGAAAATGTCTACATCATGGGCCACAAAAATCCTGACATGGATGCCATTGGTGCAGCTATTGGTTGTCTTCGTGCAACCTTAAATAGGAACAAGGAAGGCTATATTGTCCTTGAAAAATCCAACCCATCAATTGACAATTTAATTGACAGGATGAAGGAAGAAGAGCCAGAAATTTATGAAAAAGTAATTTCTAGAGAAACTGCTATTAATAGGATTAAGCACTCTTCTCTCTTGGTATTAGTGGATAACCACAAGCCATCCTTTACAGAATGTCCTGAACTCTTGGACAAGACTAACCAAATTGTTGTTATAGACCACCACAGGAGGGGCAAGGAATTTGTGGACAATCCAGTTCTACAATATGTTGAACCTTATGCTTCTTCAACTTGTGAACTTATAACTGAGATGCTAACTTATATGTCAAGCGACTTAAACCTAACTCACTTTGAGGCAGACGCCCTAATGAGTGGTATAGTTGTAGACACTAAGAACTTCTCCTTCCAAACTGGTGTAAGGACCTTTGAAGCAGCTTCCGTCTTAAAAAGAGCCGGAGCCAACATGATAAAGGTAAAGGCCCTCTTCCAAGACGACTTAGATACCATGGTTTACAGGGCAGAAGTAATTCACAATACAAAGATGATCCACGATAATATTGCTGTATCACGCTTTGATAAGGAGTCCAACAACTCTGTTCTCGTTGCAGCCCAAGCTGCCGATGCCCTACTTGATATAAATGGAATTGACGCATCCTTTGTTCTCACAATAAATGATGGCAAGACCCACATATCAGGAAGGTCTCGTGGAGAGGTTGTTTCAGTCCAACTTATCTTAGAAAAAATTGGTGGAGGCGGCCACTTGAATATGGCTGGAGCCCAACTTGATACCACTGACTTAGACGAAGCAGAAAAGATTTTAACAGAAGCTATTGACGAATATTTAACTGATAATAAAAGCGAGGAATAATATGAAAGTAATTTTAATTAAGGACGACAAAACTTTAGGTAAAAAAGGCGAAATTGTTAACGCTAAAACTGGCTATGCTAGAAACTTCTTGTTACCAAGGGGTATTGCCATTGAAGCTACTCCAGAAAACATGGAAACTTGGAAGAAAAATAAAGCAGAAGAAGAAAAATTAGAAAAAGAAAACCGTGCTAAGGCAAATGAAATCAAGAAAAAAATTAGCGAAATAACTTTAACTATTAAGGCTAAGGCCGGAGAAGGTGGAAGACTATTTGGTGCCATCACTTCTGCTGACATTGCAAAGAAATTAAAACAAGAACACAAAATTGATGTTGATAAGAAAAAAATTCTTCTTGAAGAAAACATCAAGGAAGCTGGCATGAAAAACATTGACATCAAACTTTATCCAGATATTGTTGCTACTCTAAAGGTTAATGTTAGACCGGAATCTTGATTGATATGGAAGCAAAGGGAGAATTAAATTTTAATTCTGTTTCAAATTTAAAGATGCCTCCCCACAACTTGGAGGCAGAGGAGTCAGCTCTTGGGTCCATGATGCTTTCCAAGGAAGCCATCACAACATCTATTGAGCTCTTAAAAATTGAAGACTTCTACCAAGAGGCCCACAGAAAAATATATAATGCCATCTTAAATATTTACAACAGAAATGAAGCAGCTGATGTTATAACAATTGCTGAAGAACTCAAAAAGACTGACGACCTTGAAATAGCTGGAGGCATCACCTACCTTGCAGACCTCTCATCAAATGTAACTGCAGTTTCAAATATTAAATACTACTGCAAGATCATAAAGGAGAAGGGAATCCTAAGAGAACTTATTGATTCATCAGACAAGGTGATTTCTGCTGCCTATTCTCCTGATGCCAAGGCAGACCTCATCATTGAGCTTGCAGAAAAGTCTGTCTTTGAAATAACTCAGGATTCCACAAAAAACGGACTTGTAAATATTAAAAGCATTGCCCTGGACTCCTTCTCTGAAATGGAAAAAAAGGCCCAAAACCCCAATGCCCTTACGGGACTTACAACTGGTTTTGTGGACCTTGACAGAAAAATTTCTGGACTTCAAAAGTCTGATTTGATTTTATTGGCAGCAAGACCTTCCATGGGTAAGACTGCTCTCATGGTTAACATTGCAACAAATGCTGCCCTAAGAGGTGGGGCATCTGTTGCCGTCTTTTCTCTTGAAATGAGTAAGAACCAACTCTTCCAGAGAATTATCTCTTCCACTTCCCACGTTGACCTCCAAAAGGTAATTAGTGGTAACTTAAACGAAGAAGAGTGGACAAAAATAATCAACACCATGCCCATTGTGTCCAGCCTAAAAATGGAAATCGACGACACAGCTGGAATCTCTCCACTAGAACTCAAGGCCAAGTGCCGAAGGATGAAGGTGGAAAAGGGACTAGACTTAATTGTAATTGACTATCTCCAACTTATGCAGATGTCATCAAGGTCTGAATCTAGACAACAAGAAATTTCTGCCATATCGAGAAACCTCAAGGCCATTGCCAAGGAATTAGAAGTTCCTGTCATTGCCCTTTCACAACTTTCTCGTGCCCCAGAACTTAGGACTGACCACAGGCCAATCCTATCTGACCTTCGTGAGTCTGGTGCAATAGAGCAGGACGCCGACATTGTAATGTTCCTCTACAGGGACGAATATTACACAAAGGAAGAATCGGAAAAGCCAAATGTTGGTGAAGTTATTATTGCCAAGCACAGGAACGGTCCAACGGGAACTGTTGAATTGATGTTTAAGAAAGAATTTACAAAATTCTTGAACTTGCAGAGAAGCGATTAATAAGTAAATAAAATTTTTAAAGACCCTTGCACAAGCAGGGATCTTATTTATATTTTTAACCTATAATGTTATAATAAACTTTGAAAAATATTGGAGGTAAATATGATTTTAGACTTAATAAAAGTAATCTTCCTTGGAATAATCGAGGGACTTACAGAATTTTTGCCTGTGTCATCAACAGGCCACCTTATAATTGCAGACAGTTTTATAAAACTTGAGCCTAAGGCCTTTTCCAATGCCTTTAGTGTCATCATCCAGCTTGGTGCCATCCTAGCAGTAGTTTATCTCTACTTCTATGACATCAACCCCATAGCCAAGGGTAAGCTTGTCCCAGTCATTGGAGAAGAAAAGTACAATGAACTTAGCTTCAAGGAAAAGTTTAAGTACAGGGACCTTGAAACAATGAGGTTAATTGCAAAAATTATTGTGGGCTTCTTGCCAGCAGCCTTTTTTGGCTTCCTACTAGATGACTTCATCGACGCTCACCTCTTCAACCCAATTACAGTTGCCATTGCACTTATCTTTTACGGAATAATAATTATTGTCATGGAAAAAAATAATAAGGACAAGGACTTTAAGTACGAGACCCTAAATGACATTGGCCTTAAGACTGCCCTCTTCATTGGCTTTTTCCAATGTCTTGCCATGGTTCCTGGCACATCTCGTTCAGCAGCGACAATTATAGGTGCCATGCTACTTGGTTGTTCAAGAACAAGCTCTGCCAAATTTTCCTTTTATCTTGCAGTCCCAACAATGCTTGGTGCAACTGCCCTAAAGATTTTAAAAATTGGCTTTTCCTTTAGCCTATGGCAATGGTTCTTGATCCTTGTGGGAGGAGTTATCTCCTACATCGTTGCCCTTGTTGTTATCAAAAAATTCTTGGGCTATGTACGTGAACACGACTTTATCCCCTTTGGATATTACAGGATTGTCCTTGGCCTAGTGGTCCTATGCCTTGGCTTTTTCAATATAATTTGAGGTGAAAAGTATGAAAGATTTTAATGTTGGAATAATTCAGCTGCCTGCTAAGGGCGACAAAAAGGAAAACTTAAGAACAATGGAAGAATATGTTGGCCTTGTAAAAAAAGAAGGAGCTCATGTGGTTTGTCTACCAGAAATGTGGAACTGCCCCTACCAAAATTCCTACTTCACAAAATTTGCAGAAGAGGACTTTGGCGAAACTTATGAAAAGATGAGCCAAGTGGCAAAAGAAAATGAAATTTATTTAATCGGTGGGTCTATCCCCATTAAGTCAGGCGAAAAGATCTACAACAGGTCCTATGTCTTTGACAAGAAGGGCCGAGAAATCTACAGATATTCCAAGATCAATCTCTTTGACATAGAGGGCTACAAGGAGTCAGACACAATTTCTGGCGGCAAGTCTCTTGGAGTTTTTGAAACAGAGTACGGAACTTTTGGCCTTGCAATTTGTTTTGACTTGAGGTTCCCTGAACTCTTCCAAACTTTTAGGGACTATGGAGCAGAAGTCATCTTTGTCCCATCTACCTTCATGAAAAAGACTGGGGAAGTTCACTTCCACCTCTTAAACAGGGCTCGTGCAGTGGACTCACAATGCTACCTTGTCTCTCCTGCCATAGCAAGAGATGATGACTTATCAAAGAATGCCTACGCTCACTCTCTGATAGTTGACCCAAGTGGCAAGATTGAAGTGGACCTTGGCGAAGACAAAAATTACGCAGTCTTAAAATTAGAAAATAATAAGGTTAAGAGGGAAAGAGAAAAACTTCCCCTTGAAGTATCTAGGAAAAATAGAAAATTATAAATTAGCAAATAAAAATTTACAAAAAAGAAACTCTTGCAAAAATATCTGCAAGAGTTTTTTTACGCCTTGGAAGTTAAACAAGTCTTTTTTAAATTTTAAATTCCCTTAGTATATAGATAATAAGAATAAAAGCCTGGAATTAAACCACCAAGTATAAGTGGAACTAAAAATACAATTTCACTTTTTAAAAATACTGAAACTATAAGAGAAATACCAATTATTACAAAGCAAATACCACCTAATCTGTGGGTCCTCCTCCAGTTCTCGTCACTGTTAAGGGTCCAAGGTAGCTTTATCCCCATAGTGTAGTTCCTCTTTGTCTTTGGAAGGTAGTTGCCAATGACGATAAATAAAAGACCAACAAAAAGTGGAATTATAATTGAGACATTTACATCCCTTCCCAGTCCAACCATGACTGTTATAGTGTAGACCACTATCATTATAGCTGGCATGGCAAGCTTGCTAAGTGTCATTAAGAAGTTCTTTTGCTTCTTGTTCCTTGGGTCGTTGTCAAGCATAAAGCACGCGAAGATATTCATGACTACAAGAAATCCATGGGTCAAGACCATGGCATCAAACTTGGAACTGTAGTCATCAGCTTGACCCTGGAAATTCCAGTGGGTTGGAAGCTCTGCTGGCATCTTGTCGTAAAACAAGATATTAAAAGTTATTAAAATTAAAATTGATGCAATTATAGAAATTATTGAGCTTTTCCTAAGCCTAAATTTATTTTTCATCTGGACCTCCTTTGAATTTCACAATCCATGTAAGTATTTCTTCGAAAACTGAAGTGTTGAGCTCGTAATAAATAAAATTTTTTTCTTTTTCTTCGTAAATTAGGTCTTGGTCTTTTAAAATCTTTAAGTGGTGGGAGATCGTCGCCTTGGAGAGGTCAAACTTCTCAGCAATTTCCCCTGCGTTCATCCTGCCCGACCTAAGCATATTTAAAATCTCCAGCCTAACTGGGTCTGACAAGGCCTTAAAGGTATCAGAAAACACTGGACCACTTCCCTTCCATTAATTCTATTTCGATAATTATCTAAATGGTTAATTTAATTATATAAAATTTATTTTTCTTGTCAAGACTATTTTGAAATTTGTCTAAATAGTTTAATAATTTTTGATTTTTAACTATAACTTTACAAGTCTTTTCTCAATTCACAGGTACTGTGATTCTTTTCAAAATCAATCTAAAATCTACTAACCAAGAAAATAATTATTACTAAAAACAACTTATAAATTTTCTATTCTATAAAATTATAATCTTTCACAAGTCAAAAATTATTTTCAACAACTTTGTCTTTCCCGCTCTAAAAAAATCAAAAAATTAACTTTAATTAACTTTTCCTACAAAAAATATAAATATAACTTATAATAATTAAAAGACTCTCCTTTTTCCTTACTTATGGACAAAGTTAAAGCTGACATCATTTCTAAGAATGAAATAGCTTCCAGTATGTGGTATAATTTTAGCTGGAAGGTGAAATTATGATTCAAAGTTTAGTCAAGGCAGCTAATGTTTTAGACATCTTAAAAAGTGAAAATCGAGAACTTACAATTGCAGAAATCTCTGAATTTTTAAATATACCCCCAAGCACAGCCCACAGAATTTTATCAACCCTAATTGGTGTTGGTTATGTGTCAAAGGATGAGAGGACCCACCTCTATGGCTTAGGACCAGCCCTAATTCCCCTAGGGATCAAGGCATCATCAAAGCTGGATCCACAAGCTGTTGGCAAGGCAGTCCTAGAAAAACTGTCTGATGTGACTATGGAGGATTCCTATTTTATTATTAAGTCTGGGGACAAGGGCCTTATGCTTTCAAAAGCTGAAGGCAAGCATTCCCTAAAGATTGTGGAAAATTTTGGAATAGAGATTGACCTCCACAAGGGAGCAATTAGAAAAACTATACTTGCCTTTCAATCTGATGATTATATAAACTACTACTTAAAAAAGGACCTTTCCGACTACCTTGACTCACCTGTTGACAAGGAAGCCCTGAGGCATGACTTAATGCACATAAGAAACAATAAAATTTCTGTTTCTGATTCAGAATATATCGATTCTGTCATTGGAATTGGGGCTCCTGTCTTTAACTACAAGGACCAACTTGTTGGCGCCATTGGTGTGGTTATCCCCAAGGAAAGGATCACAGAAGAGTCCAAAAAAGAATATATTGAGGCCGTGAAAAATGCCGGCATTGATTTTTCAAAAAATTTGGGCTATTCAGACTAATTTTTACTCTACTTTTAATGGTAGAGTTTTTTTGTTGGGAATTTTTCTTATTTTATAAATTTTTGTTAAGTCACAGTTTTTATCAATTCATAATTTTTTATAAAGTCACAGTTTTTCTTAAACTCATAATTTTTTATCATCTTACAATTTATTATCAAGTCACAAACTTTCATTAAGTCGTATTTTTTTATCAAGTCATAATTTTTTACTTACTCACTTCTTCTAAGACCCCTTCCAGGTCTAGCTTCTTTTAAAGGTCTTCCTAATTTGATAAAATATATCCAGGAGGTCATTATGCCAATACTTAGTTTAACAAATATAAAAAAATCCTATATTGATGAAGAAACTATTAGAGACGGAAACCTAATAGTGGAAGATAAGGATAAAATTGGCCTTATTGGAATCAACGGAAGTGGCAAGTCCACTCTTTTTAATATAATTACAGAAAACCTCTCCTACGACGAGGGAGAAATTTTTAGGAAAAAAGATTTAAAGATAGGCTACTTGGAGCAACAGCTTAGCCTTCACACTGAAGGGTCTATTTACGACAACTGCCTTTCAATCTTTGCTGACCTAATAGAACTTGAAAAAAACTTGAGAAATCAAGAGCACATAATCGCAGAAAATCCAGACAACTTAGATGAAGAACTCATGAAGTACCAAAGGCTCCAAGACGAGTTTCACAAGAGGGACGGTTACTCTTACAACTCCAAGATCAGGGGAACCCTAATTGGTCTTGGCTTCACTGAAGAGGACTTTGACAAGGACATCTCCACCCTTTCTGGTGGACAAAAGTCTCGTGTGGCCCTGGCCATGCTCCTTCTTGAAGATGCAGACCTGCTCCTACTTGACGAGCCTACCAACCACTTGGACATTGGGGCCATCTCTTGGCTGGAAAAATACTTAAAGGACATTGACAAGGCCGTAATCATAATCTCTCACGACAGGTACTTTTTAAACAACATTGTCTCCAAGATTGTCCTCTTGGAAAATGGTGGAACTAAAACTTACAAGGGCAATTACGACAACTATATGAAGCAGAGGAAGAAGGACTTCGAGGTCCTAAAGAGGCAATATGAAGACCAGCAAAAGGAAATTAAGAGACAGGAAGAAATTATAAAAAGGTACATGAACCTTGGTCGTGACAGGTTTATCAAGCAGGGCAAGAGCCGTAAGAAGATGCTAGATAAGATGCAGAGGATTGAGATGCCAACTTCCAACAAGAAGACCAATCTCCACTTCACTCCCAAGAAGACTTCGGGAAGGGATGTCTTGGAGATTAAAGACCTTTCAAAGTCCTTTGGCGACCACCAAGTCTTTCATGACCTCAATGCCTTTGTCTACAAGAATGACAAGATCGGCCTAATTGGTCCCAACGGAGTGGGCAAGTCCACCCTCTTTAAGATTATTGCTGAAGAAATTTCCCCAACATCTGGAGAGGTCAGGCTGGGGTCCAATGTGGACGTGGCCTTCTTCTACCAAGAGCTTGACAACCTAAGCCTAGACAAAACTGTCATGGATGAAATTTGGGACGAGTTCCCAAGGCTTGAGCACTTCCAAATCAGGAAGTACCTGGCAGAATTTCTCTTTGTGGGTGACGACATCTTCAAGACCATCGACGAGCTTTCGGGTGGAGAGCGTGGAAGGTTATCTCTTTTAAAAATTATGCTAAAGGGGGCAAACTTCCTTGTCCTTGATGAGCCTACCAACCACTTGGACATTGACTCCAAGGAAATCCTTGAAGACGCCCTCTTGAAATACGAGGGAACTGTACTCTCCATCTCCCACGACAGGTACTTTTTAAATAAGACTGTTGATAAGATTTTTGAGATGACTGAGTCTGGTATTAACACCTTCCTTGGAAACTACGATTATTATCTTGAAAAGACCACTGAAGTGGAAACTGATGATGAGGACTACAAGTCCAGGACAGAAATTGAAAGAGAAAAGCGTGAAGAGAGAGAAAAACGCAAAAAAAATAAGGCCCTTCGCAAGGAAAAAGAAAAAATTGAAAAAGAGATTTCAACATTAGAGGAAAAGTTGTCCACAATTGACTCAAAACTTGCAGACTCTAACACTTACAGCGATTATCAACTAGCCAGCGATTTATCAATAGAGCGTGAAAGCCTTGCAAATACTCTAGAAGAGCTTTATGAAAAGTGGATGGAACTTGAGGGCTGATAAAAATCTTATCAAGTTTCTTTCCACAAGCCTACTTGTGATATAGACTTTATCCCCAGCTTTATCCACATTATCCACAAGGATATGAACATTTGTCTTGAAAAGTTCTGCACATTTCATGCACATTTTGAAAAAATTATCATAAAACAAGAAAAATTTGTAAATTTACAAGAATTTTAAGGGGATTTTATAAAAATTATACAATCTTATCCACAATTTCATAAAAGTTATCAACTTTTGTGGGTAAAAAAAGAAAAGAGCTAAGAAAAAGCTCTTTTTTTTGTGTAATTTTTCAATTTTCTGTGGATTGTTTGTCTTTAAAGTCTTTTTATCATATCTTCTGCTGGATCCAAGATTTCTATATCTGTCAATTTTTTAAATTCCTCTTTCATGTAGGGGAAGTGGGTGCAGGCGAGGATAATTCCATCAGGTCTTTCTTCCATCTTGTTAAAAAAGTTAAAGAGGTCTTTTAGACCAAGCTTATCAACAATTTTTTCTGGCTCAGTCTTCTTTTCGATTTCTTCCACAAGACTTAGGATTCCAATAGAAATTGTGTCCCTAAAGTTCTTTTGGCAAAGAAGGGCATCCACTCCATGAGCTGACTTTGAGTTTGCTGCAAGTATAATTAACTTTTTATACTTAGAGTCAAGATCTTTATAAAAGTCCAAGGGAGTGATAATTTGGATGTCCTGGCGGCTAGATAAGTCCCCTCGATCTATTGATGCTGAAAGAGAGTTGCAGTAGATAAAAATTTTCTCTGCGCCAGATTTTTTTGCATCTACAATTTTTTCTTCAACAAGCCTTGTTAGTTCTTCCCTTGAATAATATTGAAGGAGGGATTGGTCCTTGGGGTTCTTGGAAATAGGATAGGACAAAGTTTCAAACCCCCTCTCCCTCAAGAGGTCTGCTCCCATCCTTGTGTCTTCATGAGTTCCTGCAAATACTACAACTTTCATCTTCTCACTCCTTAAAATAAATCCACTTTAAAGCCTTGGGCAAGACCTTGTAGTCTATCTCCCTTGCCCTATAAATTTCTCCGTCAATGTTATATAAAAATTCTCGGTCCGATGAAATCACCCCAGACCTTGTAATGATTTCTTTCACTCCAGGCTTTCCCAGGTGGGTCCCCTTGCGATAAGATAAAAATAATTTTATTATCCCCCTTGGCCCCATCTCATGAGCCAAGATTAAGTTCAAAAGTCCATCATCGAGCCTTCCCCTTGGTGAGGGATTGAATCCATTTCCATAATAAGACCCATTGCAAAGGGCAGAAACCAAAAATCTCCCCTTGATTTCTCTTTCAATATCTTCTTGGTCCTTATAAGAAATTTTTAAATTTACAATTTCTAAGTTTGCAACACTTTTTATGACCCCGTAGAGGTAGGCAAGTTTGCCTGAAATATTCTTCCTCTTCATGAGGTCATAGGCATACTTCAAGACATTTGTGTCAAATCCAAGGCTGGTTACATTTATGCAAGTCTTTCCATTTACTTCTATTAAATCAATGGGGAAAATTTCATAGTTTAAAATATTTGAAAGATCAAAGGGCCCGAAGTTCTTGGAAAAGTCGTTGCCCGTTCCACCTGGCACAAGTCCAAGGGCTGTGTCACTTCCCCTCAATACGCTGGCAACTTCTGATAAGGCACCGTCTCCTCCCTTTATAAAGAGGAGGTCGCCGCCACTATCCCTAAAGTCCTCTGCAAAGGAGATTGTGTCCCCAGGCTTTTCTGTAATTTTAATTTCGTCTTCCTTAAAATATTTTAAAAGTTCCCTCTCAAAGTTTTTGTCACGGCCCCTGCCCGACTTGGAACTTATTATAAATAATTTTTTCATAATTCATCACTTGTATTTTATTATAGTAAATCTTTAAATGTTTTCCAATAATCTCTCCTTAATTTGGGTAAGAAAGCCTTGGAGGGATATTATGAAATGGCAAGGTAGAAGAAAAAGTTCAAATGTTTCCAGGTCTAAGGGTGGCGGCGTTGCCCTTGGTGGCGGAGGACTTATAATTGCACTTATAGTTTTTTTAATAACAGGAAGCCCAAGAGATGCTATTAGGTCAGGACTTGGTGGGGGAGCCCAAAACTCTCAACAGGAATATCAACTGTCTGAGAGAGAGCAAACTCTTTACGATTATTCATCAGTTGTCTTGGCTGACACCGAAGATGCTTGGCACGAAATTTTAGAAAAAGAAGGAATAGAGTATAGGGAGCCCAAGATGGAAATCTTCAAGGGCCAAGTAAAAAGTGGTTGCGGTATTGCCAACTCAGGCATGGGACCCTTCTACTGCTCACGTGATGAGACTATCTACATGGACCTTTCCTTTTACGACTCACTCATAAGGGACTTTGGGGCTGACGAGGGAGACTTTATCCTCTCCTATGTAATTAGTCACGAGGTTGGTCACCATGTCCAAGAAGTCACTGGCATCATGAAACAATACCAAGAGCTTGCTAGTCAAATGTCTGAAGAAGAAAGAAACGCCTTGACAGTTAGGCTTGAACTTCAAGCAGATTACCTGGCAGGAGTTGTGGCAAGATACCAAAAGGACAAGGGCTATCTTGACCCAGGCGACATTGAAGAGGCAGTATCAGCTGCTTGGTCCATTGGTGACGACACAATCCAAAAGAAGGCCCAAGGCTATGTAAGGCCAGAGTCCTTTACCCACGGATCTAGTGAGAATAGGGTTCGTTGGTTCAAGAAGGGTTACGAGGCTGGCGACTTGTCAGAATGGGATACCTTTAATAGAAAAAGTATATAAAGTCATACCAGCCAAGAGGCTGGTTTTTTCTTGCTTAAAAATCCTTCTTATTTTATAATTTCCTTAAGCTTATTATTAAGGACGAGGACAAATGGAAAAACACTTTAAAAATCTTACAAAAACTTTATTTCTTATTATAAATCTTATTTTCTATAGGACTTCTCTTGGAAGCCCCACAAGTGACAAGGGTCTTTACATATTAATTATTTCTATTATCTTGACAGGCCGTCTCGATTATATACTTTTAAATCTCTATCCCAAGAAAAATTATAAATATACTGTGGTGGGCTTAATTGTATTTTTAAAGATTGGCCTTTCAATTTACTTTAGGGAGTTCCATTCCTTTGATATATTTGGAAGGCTTGGGCTTGCAAGAGAAGCTGGCGGAGTCCTACCTGTGATCTTTAAGGACTTTTCTCCTGCCTACTTCCTCATGATTTTAGCTGGCCTAGGCCTTGCCTATCTGATAAAAAAATATTATTGGGAAGAAGCCTTTAATAAGAAAAGATTTTATAAAGAACTTGGAATATTTTTTGCCATCCTCATCTTACCTGGACTTTTTATAAAACCCCTAAGGGGAACAGAAGTCTACACTTCAACTTTCTTATCTCCTATTTACACAAGAGTGGAAGCCAGGCACGATGCCAAGTCCCTAGAAAAGACTGACATAAAAAAATACTTTAGCTTACAAGAGACTAAAGCCAATGACTTTACTGGACTTGCAAAAGACAAAAATATAATCTTCATCCAATGCGAGTCCCTGCAAAATGCCGTGGTCAATAGGACCTATAATGGAGAAGAAGTGACTCCTTTCTTAAATTCCTTGATAAAGAAGCAGGGTTCTATCTATTTTAATAATTATTTTGAACTCCTAGGCTTTGGCAACACATCTGATGCAGAGTTTGTCTCCATGACATCAGTTTATCCTACCCTTGATGGCCAGGCCTATTCTGTCTACAAGGATAAAAAAACTTATGGACTTCCAAAAATAGCCAAGAAGATGGGCTATGAAACTCTAGCCATGCACGGCAACACTGGCAAGTTTTATAATCGACAAGAAATCTATAAAAATTTTGACTTTGACAGGATTTATCTTGGGGAGACTTATGACCAGACTGACCAAGTCATGATGGGCCTATCAGACAAGTCCTTCTTCAACCAATCCTTTGACAAGATAAAAGAAGTTGACGATGAAGGCAAAAAGTTTTTTGCCCTTATGGTAACTCTTACTACCCACACTCCCTACAATCTGCCAGATAACTTGCGTGAAATTCCAAAGGAAGCTGATGACAAGACGGACTTTGTCTACGATTATATTTCCTGTGCCCGCTACACCGACAGGGCCATGGAAGAATTTTTTGACAAGCTAGAAAAATCTGGAATCTTAGATAAGACTGTCATAGTTATTTACGGAGACCACCACGCCTACACCCTTAACAAGGAAAAGGACAGAGAGTCCATGGAGAGGTGGCTGGGACGTGAAATTGACTACGACGACATGATGAACATCCCCCTTGTCATCCATGTCCCTGACTTTAATAAAAATATCACGAGACACAGTGTTGGCTCACAACTTGACCTCTATCCCACTATCTTAAATCTCATGGGCTGGTACAGAAGTGACATCCCTACATTTGGCATTGACCTGCTTGGCTGGGGCAAAGAAATAGAAAACAATGCAGTCTATCCCCAAACCTACCTCTTAAAGGGTTCTTATATAAATAGGGACCAGGTCTTCGAATATTCTCGTGACGGAGTTTTTGAAAATTCAAGATTAATTGACAGGAAGACGAGGAGGCCCCTTCCTCTTGACCAAGCAAAGAAGGAATCGGACTGGGCCAAGATATGTATCGACTACTCCAAAAACCTCATGACCAATGACAATTTAATAGAATTAGTGGAAAAAAATAAAGAAGACTGATTAATGACCAGTCTTCTTTTCTTCTTTAAGTCTTAATATTCTAATAAATTCTAATATGAACAAGATTAAAATTCCCAAGAAAAACCCAGGGATTGAAAAATTATATAAGTTAAGTGGAGGATTTCCTCCAAGAGTTGTGGGACCCATTACTATTGCATAAAGGGACCCTATTATCATACCAAGAATGAGATACATCATCTTGTCACGATTCTTTCTAAGCCTCTCCCTTATAATCCTTATGGACATAAAAATTCCAAAGAGGACTCCAAGTGCCATTACTACAAGGGGCATGAGCTTGTCGAAGTTAAACCTCATGACCTCTCCCAGGGCTTCCACCACAGGTATGTAAACTCCCGCTATGAGAAGAATTGATGACCCAGATATCCCTGGCAAGACCATGGCAGATATGGCAAGTCCCCCTGCTAAAAATAAATAAACATAATCAAAGACATTGGGATTAATTAAGTCGAAGTCTCCAATGAATTTTGACTTTCCCCTAAAAATTACCAAGAGGATAACTATAATTAGACCAAGGAAGATAAAGTAAAATTCTTCTTTATTGTCTCTTAAAATTTTTATCTCGCTAGAGATTAGGAAGGGAAGTGACATGAGGGTTAGGCCAAGAAAGACCGAAGTCATAAAGTATATTTCCTTTTGAAAAAGTTCTGACAGGAAAAAAATACTCAATAAGAGGCCAAAGAGCCAGCCTAGTCCAAGATTAAAAAGATACTTAAAGGCTTCTTTCCTCTTTTCCCCTTGACCTCCAAAAAATTCGTGCAAATTATCTATAAATTTATCATAAAAACCTAGGATGAAGGCAAGGGTTCCCCCGCTGACCCCAGGCACAGAGTCGGCTATTGCCATGACCATCCCGTTAAAAAAATTAATTAACATAATTCCTCCATTTATCTATGATAACATTTAATTGTAAAAATTATTTTTAAAGAAGGAAATTTTATAAATTTTTAATATTCTTTATCTAATTAAAGGTTTATCCTTTAAAATTCTTTTATTGAGGTATATAATAATTGATAAGAAATATTCTATTAAGTACATAAAAATTTGACAAGGAGGATAAGCATGAAAAATAAAAAATTTTTAGGGAGTTTAATAAGCATGCTTCTTGGACTGGGACTTGTTACTTACACAAAGGACCCCTTCTTAAGCATCTTTATCCTCATCTGCCTTGTAGCTGTCTACAAGTTAATAGAAGCTTTGATTTTAGAAGCTAAATAAAGTCTAGAGGCTCGACAGAGTCTCTTTTTATTTGATTAAATTTAATAAATATTTTCTAATATTGGGTATAATATGCCTAACAAAATTTTAGGAGGAAATATGAAGAACATAAACGTAGACGAACCTGTAGCAAATCTCATTGAAAAATTTCCAAATATAAAAAACATTTTAAAGGATTTAGGTTTTATTGAAATTACAAATCCCCTAGCCCTTTCTACTGTTGGAAAAATGGTTTCAATAAAAAAAGGAGCCGAAATAAAAAATATAGACTTGGATTTAATTAAAGAAAAGTTGAGAGAAGAAGGCTTTAATCTAGTTGATGTTGAAAATGTTAGTGATGATTCCAAAGAAGATAATGATAGACTTAGTCTCTTAAAATCCTATATCGAAAGACTTTCTAAGGGCGAAGACTTGGAAGCTGTTAGAAGTGATTTTGTAAAAAATTTTAAGGATGTCTCTTCAAAGGAAATAGTTGATGCTGAACAAGAACTAATTATGAGTGGCCTTCCCCTAGAAAAAGTCCAAAAACTTTGCGACATCCATTCTGCACTTTTCCACGAAAGTAATATTGTAGATGAGAGTCAAAAGGATTTGGAAAAAATTCCAGGTCATCCTCTAAATATCCTAAGTGTAGAAAATAAAAAAATTAAATTTTTAGCTGACGAAGTCAAAAATAGCAAAGACAAGTTAGCTAAGATAAGAGAGCTTTTAAAAATAAATTCTCATTACGGCAAAAAGGCTGGACTTATTTATCCCCTTTTGAAAACTAAATATGATATTGTTGGTCCCAGTGATGTTATGTGGGCTGTCGACGATGAAATAAGAAGTGACCTGTCACGTATTGTAAAAATAAATTCTTATAATGAGGAAAACTTAAATAAGGTTTTAGATAGGATCTATGAAATGATATATAAGGAAGAGAATATCCTCTTCCCACTTTTAAAAGAAAACTTCACAGAAGAAGAGTGGAATAAAATCTATGGCGACTTTGGAGAATATGGACTAGACCTAGTGGATGATGTCCCCCTTTGGAAGGACTACAAACCCAAAGAAATCCTACCAAAGGAAGAAAATTCTTATGGAAGTCTTGAATTCGAAACTGGAAGTTTAAAGATAAAGGAAGCCCTTCAAATTTTTAGGACCATTGATGTCGAGCTAACCTTTATAGATAAGGATGACTTCGTTAGGTATTATTCTGAGGGAAAGGACAAAATTTTTCCTAGACCTAAGTCTTGTTTAAATAGAGATGTAGCTTCTTGTCATCCTCCAAAAGTTGTGCCAATGGTAAAGTCCTTGCTTGATGATTTTAAGAGCAGGAAGAGAGATCGTTTAGTTATATGTAAAGACATTAAGGGAAAGAAAATCTTAGTTAAATACCTTGCAGTTTATGATGAAGCTGGTGATTATCTGGGTACTTTGGAAACAGTTGAGGACATAAGCCACTACTAATGAAATGAAAAAAGAAGCCACATTTAAGTGACTTCTTTTTTTAATCTTCACATCCCATGACTTCTTCGTAAATTTCTTCTGACCTGTCCATGTAAATGTCAGATAGGCTTGCACGGAAGGGTGGTGTACATAGGAAGAGGGATATCGCAGCGATTAGTGCAAATATAAATGTAATTATAGCTGCCATTGGAGTTTGAAATGCTAGAACCCCTGTTACAAGGACAATGACACCAGCTAGCAAGGTAATCTTATAGGCCTTTACTCCTGCCATAAAGCTTTCAGAGAATAATTTTATACCAGCCTTAAGAATAAGCTTTAAGCTGTCAAAAAAGGTCAGGTCCCTGTATCTCTCATCTGCCATAAAGAAATTCATGTAGGCAAAAAGAAGAGAAGTAAAGATTGTCACTAGGGCAATTAAAACTACAAAACTTATAAAAATCTTGGGGCTGTTTACTGCATAAGAAGTAAGTAAAAAGCCTGCACCTGATGCAAATGTGGCAAGCAAAATTAGGGTTACAGTTATGGCGCCCACCAAGATATTCATCAAAAAGACCTTGCCTGTCATGGTCTTTATTCCCCTAAAATAGTCAGAAAAGCTTCCTTCCCTATTATAAAGAAGTCCCCTGCAAATTATGTAATCAAAAATAAAGGCTACAAAGCCACTTAGAATTGATAAGTTACCGTCAGCAATATTTTGCAAGATTCCAGAAATTATTGCATTGACAATAAGTATTAAGATAATAGATCCGTAATTGTACTTTCTCATTAAACCATCTCCTTAGATCTTTTTATAAAATTATTCTATCACAAATTAATTTGCTATTACAAAATTTTTACCCAGGTGTAAAATTTCTAATTATCCATAAGCTTAGGAAATCTTCTTTATAAATAAACATAATCAAAAACATTGGGATTAATTAAGTCGAAGTCACCAATGAATTTTGACTATCCTCTAAAAATTACCAAGAGGATAACTATAATTAGACCAAGGAAGATAAAGTAAAAGTCTTCTTTATTATCCCTTAAAATTTCTATTAAAAAAAGTCCACTACATTAAGTAGTGGAAAATTTATAAGTCTTATATAACTTCTATATCTTCTTTCATGTCATCATAAATACCTTCGATATTGTCCAAGTATATATCAGAGAGCCTTGCAATATAGTTTGGTCCCATAATAACAGCTGCAATTACTGCAACTACCAAGGCAATAAAAGATATTGTAAAAATCGCTGGCATAGTCCTTTCCAGAATTGCCATAAAAATTGCCACAATCGAAGAAATAATTGTAACCTTAAAAACCTTTAAGCCCATTATAAAAGTTTCAGAAAATAATTTAAAGCCTAATTTAATAATAAGTTTTAAACACTTAAAAAATGGCAAATCTCTATATCTCATATCTGCCATAACAAAATTTGAATAAGCAAAAATAAGTGAAAGAAATACTGTAACCAAAATATATAAAATTGAAATGAATACAATTCCTCTCATTCCAGATGCAGCAAGATCAGCTCCAGTTAATGAAGTTAAAGCTGAAAAAATAAGCGCAGCTGCACTTATAAGGGAAACTAAAATATTCATCAAGAAGACTTTTCCCGTCATCGTCTTTATTCCTCTAAAATACTCGCTAAAGCTGCCTTCTCTATTATATAAAAGACCTCTACAAATTATGTAATTAATAATCCAAGCAAATATCGTTCCAATTACAGTAAGATTTCCATCAAAAATATTTTCAAAAACCCCAGCTATAATTCCACTTAAAATCATTAAAAGTATAACTGAACTGTAATTAAATTTTCTCATAGTATCATCTCCTTGATCTTTAAAACAAGTATAACACAAATAATTATATCAATAAATAATTCTCATTAACTATTCTAACTTGTTAAATAATTAAAATTGTACTTTAATTTATGCCAATATTAAAATAGAAAAGCTTTTATAAAAAATTTTCTTTTGGGTATAATAGATATAGACGATACATAAAGGAGGAAGACATGAAAAAAATATTTGGTGCTTTAGTTGCAAACTTTTTATCATTTTATTTATTAGATTTAATGTTTAGCAATATATATTTTCAAAAAACAAGTGCCTTTGTGGCAATGGCAATAATCTTTTCACTGGTTAACCTTACAATAAAACCAATCCTAAAGGTTTTGTCATTTCCAATAACAGTTGTGACTTTGGGTTTATTTTCCCTAGTTGTAAACGCAGTTGTACTTCAAATTGCCTTTAAACTAGTTTCAACTGCATCCATAGGAAGTTTTGGAACAGCCTTCTGGGCATCAATAGTTCTAAGTTTTATAAACAGTGCTATAAGAGAATTTTTGAGCAATAATTTTAACTAAGACATTAAAAGAAGCCGTAGGAGAAAAAATCCTGCGGCTTCTTTTTTAACGGTATTTAATTACCTCAGTTGCAAGTTCAAGCATCTCAATGGCAATATTAAAGTTTTCACCAAAGAGGTCAAAGACAGCATCTTCAGAGAGAACTCCACATGGAAGGTCTTCTGGCAATTCTCCCTTGTCATACCTCTCTAGGTCGTCAAAATATTCTTGGGAGCTGTAATAATTGCTAAGCTTCATATATTCTTCTTGATGGTCAGCAAATTTTTCAATTGCAGCCCTTAGTTCTACAATCAAATCATTGTGATCATTTAAAATCTTTTCCATCTCACTAATTCTCTTAACAGGATCCATAATATCCTCCTTTATAAAATAAGAAAAATTCTTCTGTATCTATGATTATAATATAAAATTTTTGTTAGTGTAGGGGATTCTAAAAATTTAACCTAAACTTAACAAAAATAGCTGACCCATAAAGGAATCAGCTACAAAATTTTTATTTTATTAATCTTCCATTAAATACTTTACTACCACTGCTGCCATTGTCTTTGCACAAATCACCATGGCATCTTCTCTTATGTCAAACTTTGGATTGTGGCTTGCATAGGGTGCATCTTCTTTTTTTGCTCCTACATAATAAAAACAAGATGGCCTTTCTTTTGCAAAGTAAGAAAAGATAGGTATCTTGCCTATCTTCTCTATAAGGTTTGGTTTTTTCTATTTTATTTTACTTATTTGATATAGTGAACGTGGTCTATGATGTCCTTGTAGACTTCTTCTTTTCTCTCGTTGTAAGTTACCTTGTTTTGTTCAAAAATATTGTTCCCTTCACTGTCAATAGATACAATTAGGGGACCAATTTCTTCGACATCACATACCCAAAGAGTTTCTGGCATCCCAAGATCTTTCCACTGTGCGTCTACAATTTCTTTTACCCTTGTAGCTGCCCAAACAGCATTTCCTGCTGGGATAACTAGGTGAAGGGCCTTATTTTTCTTACAACCACGAGCTGTTCCTTCGCCCATGCCACCCTTTCCTATTATTATTCTCACGCCAGTTTTATCTATAAATTCTTCTTCAAACTTTTCCATTCTCATAGAAGTTGTTGGTCCAACAGAAATCATTTCATACTTGCCATCTTTTTCAGCAATAATTGGACCTGCGTGTAGGATTGCCTTGTCTTTTACATCCACTGGAAGTTCAAGTCCTTCTTCTATTACCCTCCTGTGGGCAACGTCACGACAAGTTACCATTCTTCCTGTTAAATAAACAATATCTCCAACCTTTAAGTCTTTTATATCTTCAGCTGATATAGGTGTTGTTAAAATTTTCTTACTCATAGTTCTATCCCCTCATGACTTAGTATTTCATAATTCATTTCTTCATCAAGTACAATTAGGCCTCTTCTGTGTGACCAGCATCCAACGTTAAGTGCAACAGATAATACACTTGGGTGTCTAGCTGTGTTAACAATATTAACTCCCATCACAGAGTTTTCTCCTCCAAAACCTTGAGGTCCAATTCCAATTTTATTGATTCCTTCTTCTAGTCTCTTCTCTAAGTCTCTAGCTCTTTCGTCTTCGTTTTCTTCTCCAACCTTTTTCATAAGGGCAAGCTTAGAGTTTACTGCTGCAGTTTCAATTGATGTACCAATACCAACTCCAACTAAAAGTGGCGGACAAGCATTAAGACCATAGGAAGTCATCCTATCAAGAACAAATTTTACAACAGCTTCATAGCCTTCACCTGGCATAAGAGTTACTCCTGCTCCTGGAAGTGAACAGCCACCTCCTGCCATATAAGTGTAAATTCTCGCTGATGAACCTGGAACAGTTTTGGTAAATACTGTTGGTGTTCCCTTTCCAATGTTCTTGCCTGTGTTGTACTCTTCAAAGGTCTCAACACTGTTGTGTCTTAGGGGTGTCTCCATTGTCGCCTTATAAGTTGCTTCTCTTAAAAGTTCTTCCAGATTTCCTCTTAGTGGGAAGTCTTCTCCAACCTCACAGAAGAATTGTAGGACACCTGTATCTTGACAAGAAGGTCTCTTCATCTCCCAAGCAAGTTCTTGGTTCTTTTTCATTGTTTCGTAAATAGTTTTTGCTAGTGGACTAGTTTCCTTTTTTGAAAGTTCTTCGAGTTTATCTTCCACGTCCTTTGGAAGTTTCATACTCACTAATCCAACAAAAGCTGACATTTCATCAATTAATTTCTTTTCTAAATTTTCTTTATTCATTTTATACTCCTTTTAATTTGGGAAGAATGGGAAAAATATTGGTAGTAAAATTAGGGCGAGAGTTCCGCAAACTATAATAAGTGGCAGACCTGCCTTAACATAATCATTAAACTTATATCCCCCAATGTTATAAACCATTGTGTTAGCTGGCATTCCAATTGGTGTAATGTAAGCCATAGATCCACCAATCACTGTTGCCATTAGTACTGCTCTAGGGTCTGCTCCAATTGCCTGTGAAATTGAAATGGAAATCGGAACCATAAGAGCTGTTGTAGCTGTGTTCGACATAAAGTTTGTAAGTGTTGCACAGATAATAAAAATTATAATCATAAGTGCCGTTGGAGAAGGATTATCTCCTAGCTTTGATACAATTGAGTTGGCTATTAAGTCACCTGTTCCCGTTTCCTTTAGGGCTGATGCAAGTGCAAGTGATCCAACATATAATAGAATTGTATTCATATCAATTGACTTTATAGCATCTGATGATGATATAACTCCTGTTACTACAAGAACTAGGGCACCGATCCAAGCTGACACAAAAAGTTTTATTCCAATTTTCTTTTCAAGGACCATTGCAAGTACAGTGAAAATTAAAACTATAAGGGAAACCCATCCCTTCCATTCAGGAACATCTTCATAAGATTTTTCTTGTGAATAAATTGAATCTGCATCTTCATTAGCTACATTGTCAGGAAGAAGTTTATATCCAATTGTAACGAAAAATATTATTCCAACAATCAAAACAGGTAGTCCAATCTTTGCATATTCAAAAAAACCAAAAGACTCTCCTATGGTTTCAAGTCCTGATTGGGCAATCATGTTGCCTGGCGCCCCAATCAAGCTCAAGTTTCCACCCATAGCTGCTGCAAAAACAAGCGGCAGTAAAATTTTCGATTTTGGAAACTTTGTAGATTGAGATATTCCGATTAGGACTGGAATTAAAACTGCAGCTGTTCCCGTATTTGATAAAATCCCCGACATCAAACCAGTTATAATCATAACTGCAGCGATGAGTTGTCTTTCCGTTTTTGCAAACTTAGTAACAAGTCCACCTACTCTTTGTGCCATACCTGTTTCGAAAAAAGCAGCCCCAATAATAAACATCGCCATAAATAAAAGTACATTTGAGTCTGTGAAACCGGCAAAGGCATCTTTAGCTTCTAAAATATTTGTAAGTGTTAAACCCACTGCAACTATCATTGCAGTAACCCATAGTGGAATTTTTTCCCATGCAAACATAACTATAGCAAAAAGTAAAAATCCAATAGTAATAGTTTGTGTGTTCATAGCACCCTCCTTAAACTTTGTTGATTTCATTATACGGAAGGCATTCTATCTAATCTATCCATATCTTAAGTTAAAATTTTATCATGAAAAGAAAAAAAATATTTTTTTTATAATTTTTAAGAAAAGCTTTTCCATGTCAGCTTAAGATTTTACATCTTTTGTCCCAATTTATCCCATTAAATCCATCTTTTATTATAATTATTCAAAAATTTCGACTTAAATCTTTGATAGGTAAAATTTTAAGATTTGAAAATTTATATTTTTAATTTTCAATAAAAAAACTTCGGCAAAACCGAAGCTTCTTACCTTATAAAGATTCCATTTCCTTTTTTAGGTTATCAATTATTTTTTTATAAACTTCTCTCTCAATATCCTGAGTCCTTAACTTTATCTTGTCTTCTTCCTTGTTTTCTGTCTTCAGAGACCAGTCACTCTTTGCTCTTAACCAGTGTTTATTATCTTCACTTAGAAATACTTTTTTAAACTGAGCATCTATCTCAAGAGTCTCCTTGTCTAGGCTATCTCTATACTCCGAAGGCGACCTTCCAAAGCTTTCTCTAAAAGCATTGTTGAAACTCCTCACATTCGAAAATCCGTGGTCATAGGCAATGTCAGAAATTTTTTTCTCACTTTGCTTTAGATCCTTCGTCGCATTTGAAAGTCTCTTCCTCTGTAAGTATTCTGTAAAAGAAATTCCCAAGTTCTTTGATACTATTTCTGATGTGTAGTTTGGATGGTAGCCAACAAGGTCTGCCAAGTCTTGAAGACTGATCTTTTCCCTATAATTATCATCTAGATATTTTATTATCTTTCTCATGACCTCATCGCTGTCAGAACCAGACTTTTCATTGTTACTTTTTTCCTCTTTCTCTGCAAAGTGTAGCAAGGAATTTAAAATTATTTTATCACTTGCTAGTGACCTCAACATCTTGTTCTCCAAAGAATCATCTTCAAAGGAAGAGATAATATTTACAATAGATTTCCTAATTTCTTTTGCATATTCACTATTTCTTGTAAATTCATCTGTTGCTCCCTGCCAAGAATACCTATCTCTATTTCTTGCGAAGGAATTTAGGATTTTGGGACTAAAATGAAGGACAAGGGCAATGGTTTCTCTCTCCTTGGCAAGAGTTGCATGGCCTTCATTGGTATTAAAGAAAATTATATCGTCCTTAGAAAGTTTGTAAATTTTTCCATTGACGCAGGCTTCAAGACTTCCATTTATTACAACTAAACACTCAACATCTTCGTGCCAATTATAGTTAAAGGCACCTACATAATAAGCGTAGCATTTTAAATTTATTTTTTCCTTTTCTATATTCCTGTCGTAGGAAAAATTAAGCTCTTTCATAATATCAACCTCAAGACAATTTTATCATATCACAATAATCTTTGCCTCTTAATAAAAGATTATTCAGTAAAAAAGATAGACACACAAAAAGAGAAGCCCTAAGCTCCTCTTTTATATTTCTTAATCTTCCATTAAATACTTTACTACTACTGCTGCCATTGTCTTTGCACAAATTACCATGGCATCTTCTCTTATGTCAAACTTTGGATTGTGGTTTGCATAGGGTGCATCTTCTTTTTTTGCACCTACATAATAAAAGCAAGATGGTCTTTCTTTGGCATAGTAGGCAAAATCTTCTGATGATGGGAGAGGTCCTCCATCGTAAATTTCTCTCACTTCTTTTATATCTGCTTCTTTAATTGCATCTACTACAAGGTCTGTCATGTCTGGGTCATTGTAGAGGACTGGGTAGTCGCTTGTACATTCTACTTCTACTTCCATGCCAAAAGTTTCTCCAATTCCTCTTGCAATCCTGTCTATTTCTCTTTCAATAGTTTCCCTTGTTTCGTCAGATAGGGACCTAATGTCTCCTGTAAGTCTCACAGAGTCCTTGATTATATTAAAGCTTCCTTCTCCCTCGAAGGATCCAATTGTAACAACTCCGTTTTCAAAGGGAGATAGCCTTCTTGATACAATAGTTTGAACTGCTGTTACAAAGTGTGAAGCTGCAACTATGGTGTCATTTGCAAGATGGGGCATGGACCCGTGTCCACCCTTTCCTTGGAACTTGATGGCAAATCTAGACCTTCCTGCTTGGATATTGCCCTTGTGGTAGTGGACTACTCCGTAGTCTATATTTGACATTACATGGATACCAAAGACATTGTCCACTCCATCTAAGACTCCAGCTTCAATCATAGCTTTTGCCCCTCCTGGAGGTGTCTCTTCTGCGTGTTGGTGGATAATTACAATCTTCCCCCTAAGCTTTTCCTTCTTCTCAAGGAGTATGTCTGCCAAGACCATTAGGTAGCCTGTGTGGGCATCGTGGCCACAAGCGTGCATTACTCCAGGATTTTTTGATGCAAAGGGAAGGCCTGTCTCTTCTTGGATTGGTAGGGCATCAAAGTCTGCCCTAAGGGCTATAGTCTTGCCTGGTTTTCCTGTGTCGATGACAACTCTTAGTCCATTTCCTCCCATGTTTTTTGTGACTTTCACATCCTTGCCCTTGTAGTAATCGGCAAGGTATTTTGCAGTTTCTACTTCTTCAAAGGAAAGTTCTGGGTTTTCATGAATGTGGCGGCGATGGTCCACCATTTCATCTTGTCTCTTGTCTATCTCGTCAAAAATCTCTTTTAGTAACATTTTTCTCCCCCTCTTAAAAGTCTATTTATAAGATTATACTCCTAAATTTTTGTATTTTAAAGGGACTAGAAAACTAGCCCCTAGATATTTTTTATATTTGTTTTTTAATTAATCTTCTTTAAAGAATTCTACTCCTGCAGTGAAGATGTCTTCAAGTTCCATGTCAAAAATATTCTTGAAAGTATTTTCTACAAATCTTTCACTGTGTCCCATCTTGCCAAGGATCTTTCCATCTTCTGACATAAGTGCTTCAACATTTAAGAGTGAACCATTTGGCGCATCTTCATAGCAAATTGCAACTTGTTCTTTGTCAAGGATGTCCTTTATAACTTCTTCACTTGCAATAAATCTTCCTTCTCCGTGAGAAATTGGAACCTTGTAAGTTTTGCCTTCTTCTAGTCTTGCAAGCCATGGTGAATTGTTTGATATAACCCTTGTGTCCACAACTCTTGCAATGTGTCTTGAGCAAGTGTTGTAAGTTAGGGTTGGGTCATCTTCTTCAAGGTCCTTGATCTTGCCGTAAGGAAGAAGTCCTGTCTTAACAAGGGCTTGGAAGCCGTTACAAATTCCAAGTATAAGTCCGTCGTTGTCTTCTAATAAAGTTTCAATTGCCTTCTTAACTTTTTCGGACCTAATTACATTGGCTATAAATTTACCAGATCCACCTGGTTCATCTCCCAGTGAGAAGCCTCCAGGTATTGCGAGGATTTGTGCCTTGGAAATTTTTTCTGCCAATTCATCAAGTGATTCTTGAAGGGCTTTTTCGTCCTTGTTCCTAAATACAAGAACTTCAGCTTTTGCTCCTGCCCTTTCAAAGGCCCTTGCTGTGTCGTACTCTGAGTTTGTGCCAGGGAAGGCTGGTATAACAACCTTGACTTCATCAACTGGCTTCTTGGATTTCATCCTTCTCTTTGGAGCCTTAGCTTGGTCAAGTTCTTCTAGTTTTTGTGAGTCAAGTGGCTTGAAGATTTTATCCATTGTTGTAAGATAAGCCTTAGATAATTTTTCTACATCTAACTTTTCTCCATTTACAAGCATTTCATCTTCTTTGAAGTCACCAAGTTTTTCTATGAAGTCCCTGTCTTCTTTGTATTCAACTATAAAAGATCCGTAAAGTGGTGAGTAAAGGTCATCTAATTTTATGTCAAAACCAACATTATCTATTGCCATTTCAAAAATTTGTGGAAGGCTTCCCTTGTGAGTAATTGCTGCAGCAGAAATTATATTTCCTCCTTCAATTTCTTTTTGTAGCTCTAGGAAGTTTTCCTTTGCCATATCTAGGTCAAGCGCTCCAATATTATCTCTCTTTGTTCTTATAAGACCAATCTTGCCCTTGCCCTTAAATTCTGGACTGATGATATTTTTTGCATCAGCAGTATTTACTGCGAAGGAAATTAGTGTTGGTGGAACATTTATGTCTTCGAAGCTTCCACTCATGGAGTCTTTGCCCCCAATTGGTGGTGCGTCAAAGAACCTTGATGCCTTTAGGGCTCCAAGAAGTGACTTAAGTGGTTTTGACCAAGACTTCTTGTTGTCCATCTTTTCATAAAATTCTTGGAAGGAAAGTCTAATACCTTCTACTGGCGCTCCTGCTGCCACAAGTTTTGCAATAGATTCTATTACTGCATAGTAGCCGCCAAGGAATTGTGATTCTTCAGAAAGTTTTGGATTAAAGCCATAGGACATTACTGAAGCTGTCCTTGATTCGCCATCATCTGTTGGGATAAGGGCTGCCATAACTTGGGCTGGTGTGTTTTGCTTTTTGCCTCCAAGGGGTTGTAGGACTGTTGATGCTCCAACTGATGAGTCAAAGAGCTCAATCATATTCTTCTTAGAAGTTATATTTAAATCAGATAAATATTTTTCAAAGTCTTCCACTCCACCTTTATTATTTAAGAACTTAGGAAGATCTTCGCTTACAACTTCAACTTCTTCAAATCTCTTGGCACCAGTTTGGTTTACAAAGTCATAACTCATGTCGCAGATAAGTTCGTCTTGGTAGTACATCTTTAGTCTATTGTCGCCAGTTACTTTTGCAACCTCTGTTGCTTCAAGGTTTTCCTTGTCAGCAAGTTCCATAAATTTGTCTACGTCGTCCTTGTCGATAACAACTGCCATTCTCTCTTGAGATTCTGAAATTGCAATTTCTCTTGGTTTTAGACCCATGTATTTTAGTGGAACCTTATCAAGTTTAATTTCTATAGAGTCAGCAAGTTCACCAATGGCAACGGAAACTCCACCTGCACCAAAGTCGTTACATTTTTTGATTAATTTTGCTGCATCAGGATTTCTAAATAGCCTTTGAATTTTTCTTTCTTCAGGAGCATTACCCTTTTGAACTTGGGCAGATTCTGTTTCTATAGAAGAAATATTGTGGGACTTTGATGAGCCTGTTGCTCCACCAATTCCGTCCCTACCAGTTCTACCACCAAGAAGGATAACTACGTCGCCTTCAGTTGGTTCAATTCTCTTTACATTTTCAAGAGGACAAGCTGCTATAACTGCACCAGTTTCCATCCTCTTTGCCACATAGCCTGGGTGATATAATTCGTCTACAAGTCCAGTTGCAACTCCAACTTGGTTTCCATAAGAAGAGTAGCCAAGAGCTGCTTCTGTGATAATTTTCTTTTGTGGTAATTTACCTTCAAGAGTTTCTTCAATTGGAGTGAAAGGATCTCCTGCTCCTGTTACCCTCATAGCTTGGTAAACATAGGACCTTCCAGAAAGTGGATCTCTTATGGCACCACCAAGACAAGTTGAGGCACCGCCAACAGGTTCGATTTCTGTTGGGTGGTTGTGAGTTTCGTTCTTAAACATAAGTAGGTAGTCGCGGTCTTCTACTTTGCCATCAACTTCTACCTTTGCCTTGATCTTTACAGAGCAGGCATTTATTTCAGATGAAACTTCTAAGTCATCTAGCTTTCCATTTTTTCTAAGTTCCTTGGATAAAATTGTGCCAAGTCCCATAAGGGTAATTGGTTTTTTAACTCCAAGCTCTTCTCTCATTTTTAGGTAGTCATCAAAGACTCTTTTGATTTCCCTATCAAGTTCAGTCACAACACCAAAGTCAACATCAAGTTCTGTGTTAAAAGTTGTGTGCCTGCAGTGGTCAGACCAATAAGTATCAATTATTGCAACTTCAGTTTCATTTGGGTCCCTGTTTTCTGACTTGAAGTAGTCTTGTAATACTTCTAAGTCTTCTGGACTCATGGCAAGGGATTTTTCTTCAACAAATTTAACAAGTCCATCCTTGTCAAGTTTGTTAAAGCCATCATAAACTAAATTTTCGTGGTTTTCTTGTGCCTCTTCTCTAAGTTCAGTTTCCTTATAAACATCAACTTCTTGAGAGTCAACTGGGTTTATTAAGAAGGCCTTGATCTTTTCTAGGTCAGCTTGACTCACTCCTCCAATGTCATAAACTTCTGTAACCTTGGCCCTTAGTTTTTCGTCAGTGAAAAGGGCAAGAGTTTGGATAAGTCCGTCTTCCCTGTTGTCAAATTGTCCTGGTTGGTATTGGATTCCAATTGGGTTTTCAAAAGATTCTTCTAATTTTTTGTAGTCTTCATAATAAACTTCTTCTACTGGAGCTTCATAAAAAACACTGGCCAAAGTCTTTTCTAGACTTTCATCTTTTATGTCTATGTCGTATCTTCTATAAGTTTTTATATAAGTAGCTTCGATTCCAAGAGAATTTTTGATTTCTTCTCTTAGGGCCTTTGATTGGTGGTCAAATTCATTTTTCTTGCAGATATAAATTCTCTTAACATTATTTTTCATCTTCAATTAACTCCTTTGGCTCTACTGCGTAAGATCCATTAAAGCAGGCTTCGCAGAATTTATTTTCTTTCATCAAAGTTGCATCTAGCATTCCCTCCATGGATATGAAGGCAAGGGAATCTGCTCCTATCCTTTCTCTTATTTCTTCCACAGAATAGTTTGCGGCAATAAGTTTTTGTCTAGATGGCGTGTTTATTCCATAATAGCAAGGGAATTTTACTGGAGGAGAAACTACCCTCATGTGAACTTCCTTGGCACCGGCCTTTTTCATCCTCTTGATAAGATTTTTGGAAGTTGTTCCCCTTACAACAGAGTCGTCAACTAGGACAATTCTCTTTCCCTTTAAAACTGTTTCAAGGGGATTAAGTTTTAACTTTACAGAAAGCTCTCTTTCTTCAGCAGTTGGCTTTATAAAAGTCCTGCCCATGTACCTGTTCTTCACAAGACCTTCTGCAAAGGGAATTCCTGATTCTTGGGCATAACCCATGGCTCCTGGTGTACCAGAGTCTGGAACTGCAATGACAAGGTCAGCTTCAACTGGAGCTTCCTTTGATAAAATTTCTCCACATCTTCTCCTAAAGTTGTAGGAGTTAACACCGTCTAAGTTGGCATCAGTTCTTGCAAAGTAAACATATTCAAAGATGCAGTGCTTCTTGTCGTCCTTTTCATAAAAGTCTGAGTGGATTCCATCCTTATCAACAACAATAATTTCTGAAGGTTCAACATTTCTTATGGCGTCAGTTCCAATAATTTCAAGAGGAGCATTTTCAGATGCAATTATAACTTCACCGTTTTTTGCCCTGCCAATTAAAAGTGGTCTAAAACCATTTGGGTCCCTAAAGGCAATAAGCTTGTCTTCAAAAAGCATTACAACGCTGTAGGCTCCCTTGATCCTTGCCATAGTCTTCTTAACTGCTTCCACAATGTCGCCTTGGTAGTATTTTGCAACTAGTGAAAGGATAACTTCTGTGTCAATGGCAGTTTGAAAAAGCATACCTTCGTCTTCAAGCTCTTCCCTAATGGACTTGTGGTTAACAAGGTTTCCATTGTGAGCAAGGGCAAACTCCTTGTTCTTTGAGAAGGCAAGTAGGGGTTGAGAGTTGTATCTATAAGATCCACCTGCTGTTGCATAACGAACATGTCCAATCCCAACATTTCCCTTTAACTTCAAAAAGCTTTCATCATCAAAATGATCGTAAACAAGTCCCATACCCTTGTCTAGTATCAAGTCCTCCCCATTAAAAACACAAATACCTGATGCTTCTTGTCCCCTGTGTTGAAGGGAGTTGAGTCCATAAAATAATTTTTTGCTCACGTCTTTTTGTGAGTAAATGCCTATAACTCCACACATTAGTCTGCCACCTCATTCTTCCAAAAATAAAAATCTTCCATTCTTCCTCCAATTAAAAAAGCCCATCAAAAAGATGAGCTAATAATACCTATAAAAAATTAGTCGCAAATATAGAGTCAATTGGGCCGTGAGCTTTATCCGTATATTTTCTTGAATACATTAGGCCTAAAAACATAGATAACAATCCTCCATAAATGTGATGACTTCATTATAACATAAAATATTTGTAAATTAGAAATTCCTTTTAAATTTTAAAGTTTTTCTCGATTAAATATTTTTTTAATCTTAACAAAATTTCTCTTATGAGTTTTTACAAATAATTTTATTCATTCTTGTTTTTTGCCGCCAAGCTATCCACCATGAAGATGGCAATCATTGTGTAAAGAAGCCAAGACTTCTTTGGGTAGGAAAGATAAATTGGCTCCCAAATTGGCTTGAACTTTTCCTTGTAAGCTCTAAGGCCTTCAAAGGAATAAAACTTGTAACCAAACTTATAAACCAAGTAAGCAATTTTCTCTTCCACAAAGCTGTTGCTGTTGATCCCAACATTGGAGAGTGGCGCCATCCCCATTGCAAAATATTTTTTTCCCTTGTCCTTAAAGTAGAGGAAGAGATTTAAAAATAAATATTCCATAATGCTGTTGGGAGTTCCCTCTCTGTAATACCTCATGAGGTCAATTGTTGCCCAAGTATCTCCAGGGTTTGGCATAATATTTGCAAAGGCAAGAATTTTTCCATATTCATCTTTTATTATTGCCATGTCGCAAAGTCCCAGGTAGTCCCTGTCGAAGTAGCCAAGAGAAAATCCCTTTTCCCTTCTTCCTCCAAGCCAATCATTAGAAATTTCTTCGAGAGTATCTAAGAAGTCCTTGTCAAAGGGACCACTTACAACTTCAAAGCTGTAGGAGTTCTTTTCGAATTTTGACATTACATTTCTTTGTGACTTGTGGTCACGACCCTCTAGGCTAAATTCTTCTAGGTCAATGAATGCTGTTTCGCCAAACTTTATAAAGGAGAAGCCAAAGTCATGGAGCTTAATAGTTTCTTCTTCTCCAACTTCATAAAAAATTGCCTTATAACCATATAGGTCTGCATCGCTTACAAATTTTTCAAGGAGCTTCTTGTAGTCCTCTTCCTTACCAAAGGGTGACCCCATGACAATAACCCTGTCCCAATAGGTGTAAATGGACATGCCGCAAGTTGCCTGACCTTCTTCTTCATAATAATAAATTTTCTTGTCGCCAACTAGGGCTAGGGAAGCTTCTGGTCCAGACTGGTAGCCTGATAAAATCTTCATGACCTTGTCCTTATCAAGTTCTTCGCCTAGCTTAATTCTTTCTCCCTTTAAGTATCCCATCAAAACCTTCATTATAAAAATTAAAATCAAGAAGAGGAAGAAAAAGTTGAGGAAGGATCTTTCAAAGGGGATCAAAAGAAAGTCCTTGTAGTTTAGGGGAGTGAGCCTGTAGTTTAAAGCCATAAAATAAATCGTCACAAGAGAGATGAAGGCAAGGACAAGAATATCCAAAGTTAGGGCCTCTGGCGAATAAACAAATTGTTCTCTTGTTGCCACGTCTTTAGTTTTCACTCCTAGGTAAATTAATATTAAGATGTAGAAAATTTCAATTAAGCCAAAGCCTGAAAAGATTGAATAAACTAAGGCAAGACTTAAAATTATTAAGCTTAAGCCTCCTGCCCTCTTCACTCTTTCCCTCTTGGCTCGTCCCAAAATAATAAAGGCAAGTCCAAAGATTATACTTGGGAATTGGTAAAGCAAGTTGGCATTAATAGGCGAAAAGTTCCTAAGCCAATGAAACTTTGACAACTCGTCGGGAATTGTTGATGAAAAAATCATAAAGGCCCCACCAAGGTAAAGCATTACAGAGAAAATATCAAGACCCAGTGACTTTATAATTCTCGAGGGAATCTTGTCATTCTTCTCATCAAAGATAAATCCCAAGTCATGAACAAAAAATACTGCTCCCACCATAAAGGGAAGGATGTAGTAAAAGAGTCTGTATAGGAGAAGCCAGGATAAAATTAATTCTGTGTCAATGCCGAAGGATTTTAAGGCTCCCAAGACAACAAGTTCAAAGGATCCAAGTCCACCTGGTATAAAGGAAGCAAGTCCAAGAATACATCCAATTACGAAAATTCCTATGACCTTAAATATGCTTAGTCTTACACCAAGAAAAGTTCCGATAATATAGAAGAAAAAACTTGCGCAGGACCATTCCACTAGGGAAACCAAAGACACATCTCTTGCGTATTTTTTGGAAATAGAAAAGTCTCCATCATTTTTAAATTTTGAAACAAAAAATAAAACTGGATAGTAGAGAATTGCTCCAAAAAGCCAAGGGCTGTAGTGGAAGAGGACTTCCTCACCTGATGCAAGGATATAGACAAGGGACAAGAGTGCCAAACTTGATAGGCCTGCTATATCAAATAAGAGGGACTTAACTAAAAACTTTAAAAGGTTTTTGTCCTCTTTTCCTTGTCCGTAGTATCTTATCCTGAGGCCAAGATTTATAACTCCTCCAAAACCTATTAGATTGTTAAAGGAGTTAACTGTAATGGACCTCTTAATGATGTAGGATTTTTTTCTGTCAAGTTCCAAGAAGTCACTTAACAAGATGTCATAAAATATCATAGGAGAGAAGGCAAGAAAACCCAAGGCTCCCATGGCAAAAACTTTTACCAAAGAAAGTTCATGGAAGATTGCTGAAATTTCTTGTGGAGAAATCTCCTTTCTTAGTTTTGTAAATTCAAGGACAACAAGTAAGATAACACCACCTAGGAAGATGGGCCTTATCCAAGACAATATTTTTTTTAAATTTTTCATTTCTTAACCTCTTTTTTTAGAAAATCAAGGACCACCCTGTTGTACTCTTTAGGGTTTGACCTGGCAACCTTGTGACCGTGATTTTTTATAATGTATAATTTAGATTTTTTTATTTTTTTAGCAATTTTATAAAAGTTCTCAAGATAAATTAAGTCCTTCTCTCCAGCCAAAATTAAAACTGGGAAGTCAAACTTCTCGTAGTCCGAGTCCTTTATCTTTAACTTAGAAAAATTTAATGAATAGACAGAGAAATAATATTCAAGACTTGTGAAGATCTTGGATAAAAACAATAGGTTGTAGTAAAAAATATAGGATAAAACTCTTGGAATAAATTTGACTTGAGAAAATTCTTTGTTGGGAGAATTTAAAATAAGTCTTTTAATCCTATTTGGAAAATTCTTGGCAAAGGTTAGGGCAAGATTTGCTCCATCAGAAAAGCCAAGCAAGTTTATCTTTTCTATTTTTAAAAAGTCCAAGACATCTAGGACGTCAAGAGATAGGTCCTCCATGTTTAAGTCCTTAGACCTGTCACTCTTTCCGTGGCCTCTAGTATCCATGGCTATGACCCTGTAAAATTTTTTAAATTCCCTTATTTGCTTTTCAAAAAAATTGGAATCGTCACCGTTGCCATGAAGGAGAAGAAGGTCCTCGCCCTCTCCAAGAATTTTTACATAAATCCTTGCGCCGTCGCGAACTCTAATAAATTTTTCCACAATATCACCCTGCCATCTCTCTAGCTAGACTTATTTTACCACCCCGTAAAATTTTTTGTTAAAAATTTTTATTTCATTAAAAAAGAGCAGGCCTAAGCCTACTCTTTAAGGATCTATTAAATTAAGAAAAGAAAATTTTTTAAAGTAAATTTACAATTACTCTCGCAATTTCTCCTCTTGTTATATTTTCTTTAGGGTCAAAGCTTCCATCATCTCTTCCAGTAAATAGACCTCTACTTACTGCTTTTTTGACTTCATTCTTTGCCCAAGAAGATATCTTTGCTTCATCTTTAAAATTAATATCTTCAGCTTCTTTTCTTTCAATTCCAAGTTTTTCCACATATCTATTTAAGATAGCTGCTACTTCTTCTCTTGAAATTTCTCTATTTCCCTTAAATTCTCCATCTTCATATCCATATACTATGCCCTTCTTGCTTGCCCATACAATATAGCCACTTTCTTCTGAATCTTTATTTAAATCCTTATAAATATTTTCAGTGTACTCTTTAGGATTTACATTTTGCATCTTTGCAAGTGCCTTTACAAGTTCAAATCTTGTTGCCTTTCTATCTGGGAAGAATTTTCCATTTATTAAGTCCATAAGATCCTTATCTAAAACTTTTTCGATAAATTCTTTTGCCCAGTGGCCTTCATAATCTGTTACATCAGCTTTTTTGCCTTCTGTTTTCTTGTCTACTTCTTTTTCAAGATTTTTGTTTTCAGAAAATATTGAAGTGCCAGCATAGACTGGATAAGTTTTTTCATGATGTTTTCTGTGGGTTAAATTATCATTCCAATTTTCTTCCACATCATTATCAATTATTTTGGCATTGTCCTCTATTTCAGTCCAAGGAATTACATTCTTGTCATCTTTTTCAACTTCTCTTGGATATTTTTTTGCAAAATCAAATCTATTGTCGAAGTTTAAGTCAAGTACATCGTCATTTCCCTTTCCAAGCATATAATTTACATCAAAGAAAGTTTTTTCAGAATCAGAAAGACTTGCAGCATAAGGTGAATAAGTCTTTAAGAAAATTTTATTTGCATCTTCGTCAAATTCTGCATATTTGAAAAATCCATTTCCACCATTATAGGAAAATTGATAATCAGCTAGAATTGTTATAACTGGTTTATTCTTGTCGTTCATATAAACTTTATTTCCTGCTCCATGATAGTGACCAGACACTGTCATAAATACTTGATCATATTTTTTAATTATATTCCAGATTTCATCTCCAACGCCTGAAAATTGAACTGAAGATGGTTCTGTATCTGAACAGTCAACTATGTTGTGAGCCACAATTATTGTTGGATTTTCTTTGTTTTCTTTTAAAATATTTTCAAACCAATCCTTATCGCGTCCAAGGTCATACCAAGATAGACCCACCATTAAATATTCATAGGAGCCTGCCCTTACCTTCATGTAAGATGATCTGCCAGAAGGAGAATCATTTACTACATATGTGGCCTTTTTAGTAAAATCTGAATCTTTTCCATAATAATCTCTATAAAACATATCAAGAGGATTGTTGTTTGGATTCATGTAAAATTCTTTATCATTATATCCATATCCTTCTTCTGGCCAGTAATCGTGATTACCTGGAATAATCAAGGTTTTTATTTTAGAATCAGCAAGTTTATAAAATGTATTTTTAGAATTTTCAAACTGTGTCTTGTCATCAAAGTCTTCTACAATATCTCCAAGGTGTGAAACTGCTTTAATATTTCCCTTGTCTGCATCATTAACTAGACCTCTAATGGCACTGTCCATTACATCTGGTTTGAATTTTACAGTGTTTTGTGTATCTGGTAAAAATACAAAATTGTAATTATTTTTGTTCTCCAAGGCAAATTCCTTATTTGTACCAAAATCTCCTGCTAGACTTTCTGGATTTGGAATTAACCACTCACTTTTAGAAAGTGCTCCCTTAGAAATTCTTATTGTTTCAATATTTCCATTTAAAAACTTATCAAGAGTTTGACTTCCTTCTTTCCACCAAGATGAACCAACTCTAAATCTTCCGTCTGCTGGGTCAGCAAAAATTCCTCTCATAGCTCCACCATCACTTGATTTATAATTCCTAAAAGACTCCGCTCCATTTAAGAAAGACTTTATATTTCCTTGGTTATCACAAGTTATGGCTATGTGATACCATTGACCGCCCTTATCCATGGCAACAGACCATACAGCAGATTTCATAAGATGAGAATCATCTTCGTTCACAGTTAAGTATTGAACTTCTTTACAATTTGAAACTGCAATAGAAGTTGAACCAAGTTCAGGCTCGTCCATTGTCTTTACATTCTTTGTGTCGGCAACTTGTCTTGCAAGCATTCCCATCCATTTGTCATTATTAGTCCAGTCCTTTGGCAAATAATACAAGATTTCAATTGTATAGCCATCACTAAATGTTTCTTTGTTTATTGGCGCGTCATTTACTGTTACAAAATCGGCACCCTTATCCTTTGCAAGTCCAGCAAATTCAATTGAGCCCTTTCCATTTATAGATTCACTCGAAAACTTTAGATAATCTTCCCAATTTTCACTAGACTTATCATCAGTTAAATGTCCACCTGTGTAAGTTTGCATTTCCAAGTCATTATTATTTCCACTTGTATCTTTAATCTTTAAAGTTCCATCACCAATGGAACCAGTAGAATTTTCTTTACTAAAATCCCACTCTGCAACTACTTTTGATTGTGCAAATATTCCACTTGGAATAAGTGATACAAACAATGCAACAAGTAAAAATAATGACAAAAAACTTCTTTTCAAATTATTTTTCACTTTTTTAACCTCCTAAATTTTCCTTTGATAAGTATAAAAAAATTTTGTTTAAATTGAGATTATTAAAAGTAAATCCTCTGTAAAAATTTTTATTTCAATAAAAAAAGAGCAGGCCTAAGCCTACTCTAAAAAGTATTTATTTAAATTTAGAATTTAAATCTTATTTTATTCTTCAACAGAGATTTTTGATGCTCCATCGATTTTTATATTTGTGTTGTAGTATTTTGTAAGGGCCTTAACCATGTAAGCTGGGTCCTTTGCTCCTGCTGTTTCGTAGTTGGAGTGCATTGCTAGTTGAGGTAGTCCAATGTCAACTGCGTGAAGGGAAACTTGTGTGTTTGATAAGTTTCCAAGTGTTGAGCCACCTTGCATGTTAGATCTGTTGGCAAAGTGTTGAACTGGTACATCAACAAGAGCGCAAATCTTTTTGAAAACTGCTTGTGAAAAGGCATCTGATGTGTACTTTTGGTTAGCAGCTTCCTTGATTACAATTCCTTCGTTCATGAAAGTTCTGTTTTCGTCATCAGTTAATTCCTTGTGGTTTGGATGAACTGCATGAGCGTTGTCAGCACTTACTAGGAAGGATTTTGCAACAGCCTTGTGGTATTCTTCTTCTTCAAAACCAAGACCTGCGTTAAGTCTCTTTAATGTGTCGTGAAGAAGGGTAGACATGGCACCTTGTTTTGTGTTTGATCCAACTTCTTCGTTGTCGAAGCAGCAGTAAACATTTACTGCCTTGTCGTTAGATCCTGCAATAAAGGCCTTAAGTGAAGTGAAGGCACATTCTAGGTCGTCAAGTTTTGGAGATGAAACAAATTCATCCTTGTAGCCCCAGATTTTTCCTTCTTGTCTATTTACTAAGAATAAGTCCTTAGAAATAATTTGATCTTCACTAACTCCAAGTTCTTCAGCTATCATCTTGTTGTAGTCGCCTTTTTTCATAGCTCCACTTGTAAATAGTGGGAGAAGGTCAACTTGTCTATTGTATTCATAGCCCTTGTTTACATCCCTATTCATGTGGATGGCAACATTAGGGATAATTAAAATATCCTTGTCAATGTGAAGTAGCTTTGAAACTATGGCGCCATCTTCTTCTACTAGTACCCTGCCTGCAAGAGTAAGTGGCTTGTCGAACCAAACTGAATCAATTGGTCCACCATAAACTTCTACATTTAGTTTTACATAGTCTCCTGGGCCATCTAGCTCTGGCATACTCTTTACCTTGTAAGTTGGTGAGTCTGAGTGAGAAGCCACTAGTTGGTAGTGGTAATCTGAAAGGTCACTACCTACCTTAAAGGCAATAATACTTGAGTCATTTCTTGTAGTGTAATAATTTTTGCCCTTTTCAATAGTCCAGCTTTCGCCTTCCTTTAATTCACTAAAGTTTTCCTTGTCAAGATATGTCTTCACAGTATCAATTGTGTGGAACATACTTGCAGATTTTCTAATAAATTCTAACAATTCCTTTGAAGTTTCTAAATAATTCATACTTCCTCCTTTTAGAATTTAGCTAAGTTTTTGATCTTCCTTTGCCCTAATCATTGGTAGGATTACTCCAAGTGCAACAAGTACAAGTGGTGTAATTATGTTAAGTGCCATTTGCATTGGGTCATCTGAAATCATTCCTAGGATACAGCAAGCAGCTGTAACTACGAAGCACCAGAATCCAAAGAATAGAGCAAGACCTTGCTTACGAGTGAAGTAGAAGTCTCTTTCTACGTCGCCCCTGTTCTTTCTCAAGAAGATATATGCCAAGAATACCCATAGGTAACGAAGTGGCATTGTGATTGAGTTAAGTTTTGTTAATTGTCTTAATACAGTTGCAGCACCTGGCACAAGGATTTGTGCAAGTATGATTGAACCTGCAAGAACAATTATAAGTTTAATACCGTTGATGTAAGCACCGTATTTATTTTTCTTAAGAAGTTTTCTTGGGATGTATTTATTTGTCTTATCATCATCAAGTAACATTCTAAGTGGTGCGTCAATACTTACAACAAGTGTAGAGAATTGACCGATAGTGTTACATAAAGCGTAAACAATCATAATTGAATTTCCAAGACCATAGTATTCTCCAACTTTTTGGAAGGCCCAGTAAGCACCGTTAGCTGCATAAGAGTCAAAAGTTGCTGGATCTGAATTAATAATAGCAGGATCAAACATCATACCCATGGCAATAGTACCAAAGATAGCAGAAATAATTACCATTACAGCAGCGAAAATCATTGCCTTAGGGAATTCCTTTGAAGAGTTACCTTCCATGTTGTTTACATAAGGACTCATCTTTTCAATACCACCAACAGCAAATACAAGAATTGATAAAGAAGTGAAATACTTCATATCAAATGTTGGGATTAAATTATTAAGAGACCAGTCCATAGCTTGGTAACCACCATTTGGGTTGATTTTTGGTGCAGCTAGCATCATTAAGATGTAAAGAATACCCATAACAAACATACTTGAACCCGCAATAGTTGCAAGGTTTTTAAGTGGGTTAAGTCCCCTACTTGCTACCCAGCAGAAAATTAAAAATACTGCTAGAGTTGCGATTTGTACATAAACAGTTGGTAGGGAGTCATAAACTTCTGCATTTTGGAAGAACATCCAAGACATAGCCTTTAGTCCACCAGAACCCTTAGAAGCAATGTAGGTAATGTGACATGCCCAATAAGTCCAACCTGCGTAATAAGCTAACTTATCGCTAGAAGTTGATCTTATCCATGATGTAACTCCACCACCCTCATCCTTGAAGGCTGAACCAAGTTCTCCAACCATTAGAGCGTTTGGAATAAAATAAAGTGCGAACATTAGGATCCATGAAAATATTACTTGGATTCCGTTAAAGAATACGAAACCGTTAACAACATTTCCAAAACCCCATAAAGTGGAGAAGGCCATAAAAGCCAGGGCATTCCACTTAATTTTCTTTTGTGAATCTTGCATATAAAGTCTCCTCTCATTAAAAATAATTGCATGATTAAATTAATTATAACCTTAACAAAAAGCCTAGTCTAGTGAATTTAATAAATAAGAAAAACATTTTTCCCTTCCCACCTTTGACTTATTTCGCTTTAAATTAGTTTATAGTTAAAGTTTTGACCCTTTAGAAATACAAGTCTATATCTCTTTTAAGTGAAATAGGATTTTAGATTTTTAAAAATTTAATTTCAAGACTCTTCTCTAAAAATACAATTTTATAGAGAATTTAAAAGTGTATTTTTCTTTGTTTTCTTATTAAAAATTTTGTTTTACCCAATAAAAAAATCTCCAAAAACTGGAGATCTTTTTGTAATATTTTTAATCAATTTAGGAGGAATTTTCTTTTAGGAAAATATTTTTATAACTTTATATTATTTTTTTATGTTATAAAAATTATTTTGATAGTTTTAATAGATTTCATCCTCTAATTTCATCTAATAATATATCTATCGACTCTTTAGCATCTCCCAAAATTAATCTCGTATTACTATCTTCATATATAGGATTTTCCACTCCTGCATAGCCTGGTTTTTTATCAAAGTTTAAGATGAACATTTTTTTAGATTCATCTATATTTAATACTGGCATTCCATATATTGGAGTACCTTCTGCTGTATTTGCTGCTGGATTCACTACGTCATTTGCACCTATGACTATTACTAAATCATCATTTTTGAACTCTTTATTTGCTTCTTCTAGTTCTTTAAATTTTGTATAGTCTATATCCACTTCTGCAAGCAAAACATTCATATGTCCTGGCATTCTGCCTGCTACTGGGTGGATTGCAAAATCTACTTCTGCACCTTTCTGCTCTAAAGCCTCCATTAGTTCTTTTACTTTAGATTGTGCTTGCGATAAAGCCATTCCATAACCTGGTACTATTGTTACTTTCTTTAAATTATTGTAGCTTATGTTTTTATCGCTTATTTTTTTCTCGTTCACTGTTTGACTTGTATTATCTCTTCTAATTTCTTCTAGTAATGTACCTATCGATTCTTTAGCATCTCCTAAAATTAATCTAGTATTACTATCCTCATATAGTGGGTTTTCTACTCCTGCATAGCCTGGTTTTTTATCAAAGTTTAAGATGAACATTTTTTTAGATTCATCTATATTTAATACTGGCATTCCATATATTGGAGTACCTTCTGCTGTATTTGCTGCTGGATTCACTACGTCATTTGCACCTATAACTATTACTAAGTCATCATTTTTGAACTCTTGGTTTGCTTCTTCTAGTTCTTTAAATTTTGTGTAGTCTATATCTACTTCTGCAAGTAAAACATTCATATGCCCTGGCATTCTACCTGCTACTGGATGAATTGCAAAGTCCACCTCTGCACCTTTCTGCTCTAAAGCCTCCATTAATTCTTTTACTTTAGACTGTGCTTGCGATAAAGCCATCCCATAGCCTGGCACTATTGTTACTTTATTTAGATTACCATAGTCAAAATGATTGTAGAGTTTTTGTTCTGACACTTTATTAATGGATTCAGAATCCTTTTCTTCTATTGAATCGTATAAACTTTTATTTTTGATAAGATTTTTTTTCTTATATCCTATTAATATATCTATTAATCTTCTATTCATTGATTTACACATAATCTGTGTCAATATAAGTCCACTTGCTCCTACTATAGATCCAATAGATATAAGCAAAGGATTAAAAATTACCATTCCCGAAATAGATCCCGCAACTCCTGATGTGGAGTTAAGTAATGATATTACTATAGGCATGTCAGCTCCACCGACTCTTAAAGAGAATAGTATTCCAAAGACTGTTGATAAAATTAAAATAAGATATATAGAAATTATTTTATTAGCTGCTCCAGCTATCATTAATATAGCTGTTATTATACTTATTATTAAGCTCATGTCTAATAATATTGAATGTCCCTTAATAACTATAGGCCTACCATTAATCTTTTTCGCAAGTTTAAGAGCTGCAACAACACTTCCAACAAAAGTAACAACACCAATAAATATAGCTAATACTCCTGTAATAATTACAAATTTATCCTCCATATTGATTGATATTATAGCTACAATAGCACTAGCAAGTCCACCGAACGCATTTAACAAAGCTACTGTTTGTGGCATTTCAATCATTTTAACTTTTATAGCCACATAGTATCCTACAAAAAGCCCAACTGAAATACCTAATAAAACTATAGGTTGACTTAATAATTCAGCTTCAATCATTGTATAAATTATAGCTATAAACATAGCAAAAGCAGATAACCTATTACCGAACTTTGCACTTTTGACCTTACTCATTAAGTTTATTCCAAAGAGTATAACTAAAATAAGGATTCCTAAAATAAACATAAAATTCTCCTTACTTATTTGAAAACATCTTTAACATTCTATCTGTTACTTTGAAACCACCAACCACATTAAAAGTTGCAAGTACAATAGCTATAAAACCAAAAATTTTACCTAAAGTTCCAAGTTCTTTTGAAAAAACTATCAGGGCGCCAATTATGGTAACCCCTGATAGTGCATTCATACCACTCATTAAAGGAGTATGAAGTAAACTTGGTACATTTTTTATGATTTTATATCCTAAAACCATTGACACTACAAACAGCAATATAGAAATTATAGGTTTCGCCATTGGATTTAGTAAAATATCCATTTAATCACCTAATCCCATTGCTTTTCTAGCACCTTTATGAACAATTTTTCCATCATAAGTTGTAAGAGATTTATAAACTATCTCATCTTCTAAATCAAATACTGGTTTATTATCTTTAAATAGATACTTTACAAGATTATATAAGTTTTGTGAGAACATCCATGTTGATGAAGTTGGTAATTCACCTGGTATATTTTTTATTCCAACTAAAGACACATTGTATTTATTTCCAATTTCCCCTGGAGGAGTGATTTCGCAGTTTCCTCCTTGATCTATAGAAATATCTACTATAACAGATCCATCTTTCATATCCTTTACCATTTCTTCAGTAATTAAAATAGGTGCCAATTCTCCTGGAACTAAAGCTGATAAAAAAATAATATCTGCTTCTTTAACGTGATCCTTTAGTAATTCTCTTTCCTTAACTAACACATCATCTGGTAGTCCTAAAGCATATCCACCTTCTCCAACAGCAAGTTTAGGATCTACACCTAAGTCTATTACTTTAGCCCCTAAACTTCCAGCTTGTTCTGCAGCATCTGGCCTAATGTCTGCTGCCTTTACATTAGCACCTAATCTCTTTGCCGTTGCTATAGCTTGTAGACCACCAACACCTGTTCCAATAACTAGAGCGTTAGCTTGTTTCATCATACCCACTGCTGTAAATATTTGGGGAATAAATCTAGTTAATAGATTAGCAGCGATCAAGATTCCTTTATAACCCGCACATGTTGACATTGATGTTAGTGCATCCATATTCTGTGCACGAGAAATTCTAGGAATACCATCAAGTGTAAATGAAACTATTCTTTTTTCAGCCATTTTTTTTACCATCTCATGATTTGCTGGTGCTGCAGGATGAATAAATGTAATTAAATATTGGCCCGCGTGCATTAAATCTACTTCATGTTTACCTAATTCTTCATTAAATAATGGTTCCTTAACTTTTAAAACTATGTCAGCTTCTTCATATATTTCAGCTGGCCCATCTACAATTTTCGCTCCTGCCTTTTTGTAGTCTTCATCAAAATAGTGAGCACCTTCTCCAGCTTTTGATTCAACAATGACTTCAAATCCATCATCTATGTATTTTTTTATAGATTCTGGTGATGCTGATACCCTTGCTTCATCTTTCATTATTTCTTTTGGAACACCTATAATCATAATTTCCTCCTATTATTTAATATAATTAAAAGACCTCCTAATAAAATAATTATTTTTATTAGGAGGTCTCTATAATGAAAACTAAACTATCTAAATTCAAGGTTCTCCTAAATCATTAATTGTTATTTAATAATTAGAGATTTTTTTATTTAATAAGATTAATTGTAACTGTTCTTGAATCTGCATCCCATTCTATATCTTGGTTTATTCCATCTTTGATATCTCCATTTGTCATATCAAAAACATTAGCTATATTAGTTAGAGGAATTAAAATTCTATCGTTTATATTAAGGACATTACTATCCATTTTTATTTTCCTTCCATCACTAAGTTCAATTTCATTTCCATCAATTTGAACTTTTGCAACTTTACCGTCTTTTTCGAATATAGCTACTCTTGTATCTCTATCATAGTTTACTGTAACACCAATGCTTTCAGCAAAAAATCTCATTGGAATCATAGTTCTTCCATTTCTAATAACAGCTTCAGCGTCCAGAGTTCTAGTTGTTTCCTTGCCATTAATTATAAATTTAGCTTCTTTAGAGTCAATAGTTAAGATAATTTTAGATGATAAGTTTTGGTTAGTTTCTGGATCAGTTGATTTTTTTGTATCTGTAGATTTTACACTTACAAAAACAGGATAAGTCTTTGAATTTCTATCTCTATAATAATAAGATTCTGTATTTCCTTGATTTTTCTTATCTGTTTCTTCAAATAATTCTTTTAAAATATTTTCAGGAGATTTATTAACAAAGTTATCTGGGTCTGTTATAACTCCGTTTTCAAGATCCCAAGAAAACTTTCCAGCTTTAGTATCTACTCTAAATTTAGTATAAGCATTAATATCTTTTAATACAGCGTCATATCTTTCTGACCATCTAGGATAGTATCTTGTCATATAATAGTTTGCTAACTTGTAAGCTTCACAATTTTTATCATAACCAAGGGCAGATATTTGTGCTCCTCCACCTGGTTTACCTGTTTTTGAATCTGATGGAGTTGAGTGCATAATTACAATAGATCCATCACTACAAGTTCCTAAACAAATCCAAACGTGACCATTCATTGAGAAAATATCTCCAGGTTTAAAATCTGATTCTATATCGTTCTTGGGAATTGAAATATCTTGAGTATATGTTCCCCATCCATTTTCTGAAAAAGTCTTGGCCATTTTTGTAGCACTCATTACATATCCTTCATTACCGTCAGTTTGATTCAATGTATTATAAATCGCCCATCCAACATAACCTGAACAATCTATACCTGCATAATAATATTGATTCCAACTTCCATTAGGATAATAATCTCTAGCATTATCTGTTTCATCTAAGCTATAAGAATAGTCTGCATCTTGATATTGGAAGAAATCAACCCATGAATCTGCTATACCTATACTAGTTGAATTAATACTTGACTCATCATCTTGCCAATCCCAAGTTCCACCATATATATATAGTGTTGTTCCAACTGGTTGAAGTGCACTTGCTAAAAAATTTTTAAGTGTTCTTTGTCCAGGATTATACACAACAGGAGTAGTATACTTTTCTGCTACAAATGTTATATAAATGTTTTTAGCAGTATTATCTCTGTTTAAAGTAACTTTAACTTGTGAGTTTGCAAGATTATTAATGCTACTTTCTGTAACAGTGGATCCTCCTGGTAACCAAGAAATTTTATAAACTTTGCTTTCTTCATTTAGTTTGATTTCTTTGTTATCTACAAAAATACTATCATTTTTTACATCTATAACTTTTCCTTCTACCACGTCTGAATCAGATTTATCTAATCTTGATAAATTAACAACTTCGCCATTTGAAATTACTACATCATAAATGTAGCCTTCCCATAGTTTATTTTGTAAATCAAATTTAGGTAATCCATTACTTCTCAAATCCTCACTTTTTATTTTTAGACTTTCAGTTTTTCCGTCTATAAAAAATTTATGAGTGAAATTCTTTAGTGATGATTCATCTTCATTTTTTTCCAAACTACCATAACCCTCAACACCTAAATATACTGCTTCTTTAACATCGTCCGCATCATTTTGATTAATATCTCTATTAGCAAATACATTTCCAGAATAAACAATGCTTGCAACAAATAATATCGACATTATTAAACTAAATTTTTTAAATACGTTTTTTAACATAACCTTCCTCCTTTATAATTAATTTTTTACTGAACCTATTAAACTTATTAAATTAACTCAATAGCTTGAGGATTTGTCCCATTCCGATACCAAAGAAGTTACCAACAGCTGCTCCTAGTACTCCCATTAGTACCCCTATACCTGCATAGGATGCGTCATAAGCAGAGGCTACTATTGGAGCTGATGCTGATCCACCAAGGTTGGCAAGGGATGCTGTTGATACCATGCAAAGGTC